>JAAXZX010000080.1 GCA_012719645.1 Clostridiaceae bacterium | reverse complement strand
ATTTATTAGTTAATGATTCAAAATTGTTTATAAGTTTTTTTATTTCTTTTTTTGGTATCTTGAAATGCTTCAATAGATACACTACTAATACAAGATAATCAACTATTGTATTAAATGAGATATTGATAATACCCGTATCAATTTTATGTTCTTTTCTGAGGTATCGCATTAATTCATTAATACCTTTATATGGCGCTTCGCGTAACATAACTCCCACCTAAAGATAAGTAATATATATTTTTATTACCACCAGACTTACGTAACAATAACTTTAATATCTATTTAGAAATATCGGAAATTAATATACCATTTTATACAGTGGTTCTTATTATGAAACCAAAATGAATGTTATAAAATATGGCTATGGCAAGAAGAGCCTAAGTTTTATACTTTTTCATTATGGTGGAGAGGGAGGGATTCGAACCCGTGGCACCTTGTTATGGGTGCACACGATGTTCCGCATCCTGTTGTAATAGCAGCTTTTATACACTGATATTCCGTCGTTATGTGACAGTTTTTGCTGAATAGTAGCAGGAACAGATTGCTATGACGTTTCATTATGTGCTAAAATAAATTATAAATCTAATATCGATTAACAAAGGCGTTAATATAGGAAATCCTGTATTGGCGCCTTTTATTATTCTGGGAGGGAAGCAGGTGTGAATAACAGAAGGATAATAATATTCGCCGCAATATGCTATGTTTTAGGGTCTGTCATATTCTTGCTGCCCTTTTCAACTAAACTCATCAACATAATTATTTTTCTGTCCAGCGGTGCGGCAGCAGGCGCCTATATGTTAAAAGGCGATCTGAAGGCTGATACGGGGGAACCCCAAAAGGACACGTCAGCCGATGACCTTAAAAGGGAACTGGCAAAGCTGAAAGTGGAGCTGCATGTTACATCGAACAGGATCTGGGCGGTTGCGGAGCAACTGCAGATAAACCTGGATGAGAACAACGGGTTTGCGCAGCAGGTCTATGCGCAAACTGAAGAAATGGCTCATCTGAATGCCAGGGTTAATGAAAAGATTAATGAAACCATAATGGAAGTAAAAGAGATGATAGGGCAGCTTGAGGAAACAAGGAACACCACCCTTGAACTCGCGTCTACAGGAAAAGATTCGGAAGCGATCCTCGAAACCAGCAAATCGGAAATTCTTGAGATTGCGGGGATCATTGGCGAAATAGAGGCAACTTTCAGAACAACGGCCGATCACATGGATAAGTTGTCTGATGCGTCGAGAGATATAGTGAAGATCCTGGAGACAGTCAATCATATTGCCCGGCAAACCCAACTTCTTGCCTTGAACGCAAAGATTGAGTCGGCCAGGGCAGGGGAAAACGGCAGGGGATTTGCCGTTGTGGCGGAAGAGGTGCAGAAGCTTGCCATGGAAAGTGAAAAATCGGTGAGGGATATCAAGCGTCTCATAACAGCCCTGTCCGGGGAAATATCGGGAGTTCAAAGCGCCGTAGGAGAAATAGGCATTAAGGTTGACAAGGGAGTAAAAAGCGCGATCAATGTTGAAAAAGAGCTTGGAAGAATCCACGACTCGTTTTATGGCTTGCTGGACATGGCTGATAAAATCATCGTTCTTTCGGAGACAGAGGCTAAGGGCGCCAGCGAGGTAGTGGACAGGATATGTGAAGTTGAAAGCCTGATAAGCGTGGCTGAGGAAAGTGTGGAAAGCGTAAAGAATGCCGTATACAAGCAAATGCAGGGCATCATGGAAGTGGCCGAGATGGGCGGCCGCCTGAATGACGCATCAAGAGGCCTGATGGAATTACAGGATGATTCGGGGTTGGAAACCTTGATTTCTGAAAGCTCCGAGTACTCCGGAAGAATTAACGACGCTCTGACGCTGATAAGAGAACTGGCCCAATTACCGCAGATCCGGAAAATGGACAAAGAAAGCCACAGGGAAGAACTGGCCAAACTCATACAGAATAGTGACTTTATTGAAGCCGCCTGGAGCAATGACGCCAAGGGCAGGTTCCTGTGCTCCATCCCCGAAGCCGGGATAGCCAATGCAAAGATCAGGGACTGGTTCCAGAAAAGCATTCAGGGAGAGGAGTTCTGTTCAAAGGTTTATATATCCGCCATAACAAAAAGACCGTGCCTTACCTTGTCTGTACCGGTAACCGATATGAACGGGGTTATCGCTGGGGTGCTGGGCGTGGACCTAAAGCTATGATGTTGCGGTAAAAATCAGGTCACTGATGTCACACCGCTCGCGGGATTGACAAAGCTGACATCACAAAAGTTTGCGGGCAACCCTATCGAGGGTTTTTCACCTCTTGCGGACATCTACCCCAACCTTGGAGAAAAGGATTTTGAGATGAAATAAGGCTTCTGACGGTTGCAGTGTGTAAAATAAAAACGCCAGTAATGTATCATTACTGACGTTCTTTATGTTTGGCGGAGAGAGAGGGATTCGAACCCTCGGTACCCTTTTGTGGGTACACACGATTTCCAGTCGTGCGCCTTAGACCAGCTCAGCCATCTCTCCGTGTCCATT
>JAAXZX010000079.1 GCA_012719645.1 Clostridiaceae bacterium | reverse complement strand
TCCCATTATACCCTATCTAAAGGCAAAACACACTAATAATTTCAGCTTTATCTTTTCAGCCTTAATACTGATCTGCCAGTCATTTCAAAATCTATGGAAGTTACTTCTTCAAAGTGGAACTTTCCTTTTCAATTGACCGGCTCCTGTACTGCGCCTGGGAAGCCGGTTTCACTCGCACCTTTCCATAAACAGCCTTATATTCTCTTCCTCCTTTGCCGCATCAATGTCGACGGCCCTGCCCAGGCGGTCGCACAGGGCCAGGAGGGCGACTTCGCGTACCGATACATGTTTCTTCATCTCATCTATCTCGGCAAATGGAAGGCTGTTAATGACAAAAAGAGCCTGCATATGCCACCTGACCAGCGCTGTGACAGCCCGTATGAATTCTTCCTCCTGTCCGCAGGCCTCCAGGAATTCGACGGCCAGCTTCCCTCCTGCCTTGTCGTGGTCGTAGGCCGTTATTTTCCCCTTGCGCAGCCGTGTGGTTACAGCCTTTCCTATATCGTGGAGCAGGGCCGCCCACATGAACGTCCGCGGGTCGCCGCTCCTGTTCTTACGCAATGCCGCCTGGTCCACCACCAGCAGAGTGTGAATCCACACGTTCCCCTCGGGATGGTGGACAGGGGATTGCTCCACATCCTCGAGCCTGCGAAGGTAGACAAACGGAAACTCCTGCATCTCAGGCCTGGTTTTGGCCATATCAAGAAATTCGGAAGGCTTTTCATCCTCCATCAGGTGCATCTCGATTTCATTGAAGAACGACCGTATATCACTCATTCATCTTCAGCCTCCAGAAAAATCGCCATTGAACCGGCCAACCCGGTTTCTTCCCCGGCAGGGGAGCATATTCGGCAATCACCGGTTGGTTTCCAATCATCAGCAGTCGCAGTGCTTTGCACCAAAACCATTCTTAAGGAATTCCGAGAGTTCGTCCACCTTCGACAGTATTTCCTCATCGCTCATATCAGGTGATATTATATGCCCTGCATTGTTTATTAAAAGCTCTATCACGCTGAGTACGAATTCATCGGAGAAAGCAGTGTTGAATTGACCCGCTTTCCGGGCTGCAGACACCAGGTCGGCCAGTGTGTTTGTTGTCATCCCACTTAAGTTTTTCATAATGAGTTCATGAATATCCGGGCCCTCATTAAGACATTTTTTCCAGAACAGATAATAGCGCTTATCCTTTCTGGCATACATAAGGGATATCCTGGCCATGGCTTTTATCCGGTCAAAAAAGTCGGATGGAAAGGCCTCATCGGAGAAGTATTCGTTTATAACCGCTATTTTCTCAATTCCGATCCTGTGGACCAGCGAAAGATATAGATCGGCCTTGTCGTAAAACCTGTAATAGAAGCTTCCCTTGTTCATACCCACCTTTTTCAGGATGTCGTTCAGTGAAGCCTCTTTGAATGTTTTCTGCGAAAACTCATCCAGCGCGGCGCTGAAAAGAGATTCATTATCCATAAGCGGATTTTTCCTGTTTGCATCCCGCCATTTCATTGACTTCATACCCTGCACTATTCATCATCCTCCAGCAGTTTAGCCCTGGCTTCCCGCTTTTCTTTCTGCTTCATCAGAAAGGCCTTGCCCAGCTTAACCTTCAATATGGCGAAAGCAATAACCGCCAGTGCTATCAATACCCACCAGTACCATTCCATAATTTCACCCCCTTCGTATTCCCAGTTTTTTGTTTCCCAGGGCGAGAACCGCAAGGAAGCATACCAGGCCTGTCAGCAATATCATCAGCGGCGAAAAACCGTCCAGGCTGCCGTTTAGCGCTTTCATCACGCTGTCATACTGCCAGAACATGGG
>JAAXZX010000078.1 GCA_012719645.1 Clostridiaceae bacterium | reverse complement strand
GCACAATTGATAACATGAAGCTTTTTTAATTCCTCATCATTCATTGTGTATACCATCCTTTAAGACTATCAAATATATGTGGGGGGTGAAATATTCACGCGATAATCTTAAGGGTGAAATTATCATACGATAAAGACAGTTTTGCATATTCATACTTTACAAGAAGCCGTTCATAATATATCATTTCATTAAATATTCCTATAGGTTTACTGGTTCTTTATCCAAAAACCAAATCAAAAAGCTGAATCGGAGGATTACCCTTATGCGAAATCTAAGAGGATGGATTGTTACCATTGCCGCTACAGGTATCAACCTTATCCTTGGAGTGCTCTACATCTGGAGTATCATGGGCAAGGCACTGACCGGCGAGTATGGATGGAGCAGCACAGAGGCCTCTCTCCCCTATACCGTGTGCACCGTCTGCTTTGCCCTGGTAATGGTTTTTGCAGGACGGCTGCAGGATACCAGAGGCCCGCGTTTAATATCCACCTTCGGAGGAATCCTCCTGGGAGGAGGACTCATACTGTCCAGCCTGGCCAGGGATCCTTTCATAATGCTGCTGACCTTCGGTCTTTTGGGCGGCGCCGGGATAGGATTCTGTTATGCGTCCACAACTCCTCCCGCGGTCAAGTGGTTTCCCATACAGAAAAAGGGTCTGATCTCGGGGATAGTGGTTTCAGGCGTGGGTTTTGCCGCAGTCTACATATCTCCGCTGACTAACGGCCTGCTGGTCAGCAATGGCATTTCAAAGACATTCCTTTACCTCGGGATAGGCGCCATTATCCTGTTAATCGCCTTTTCCCAGTTCCTGGTCGACCCACCTGCCGGGTATATTTCAAAGACGTCCGCTCCGGCAGGCAGCCAGCAGGCTTCAAAGCCTGAAAACAGGAAGGAATACGGCTGGAAAGAGATGCTGAAGACTTTCAATTTCTATAAGCTGTGGATAATGTATGCCTTCACGGCTTCCGCCGGCCTAATGATAATCGGCCATATCGCAAGTATAGCAAAGGCGCAGGCGCAATGGGAGAACGGCTACCTGCTTGTGGTGATACTGGCCATTTTCAATACTTTGGGCAGGATAGCAGGCGGTTTTGTATCGGACAAGCTCGGGCATCTTAATACAATGAGGGTCATTTTCCTGCTGCAGGCGGTGAACATGGCGTTATTCAGCCAGTATACTTCATACGGCACCCTTGCGCTTGGTGTATCCGTCGCCGGGCTCTGTTATGGGGCGCTGTTCTCGGTCTTCCCCGTCGCTACCGCCGAATCATATGGCATAAAGAACCTGGGAGTCAATTACGGCCTGGTCTTTACCGCCTGGGGTTTCGGGGGGGTTATAGGACCTATGCTGGCAGCCAGGATTCTGGATTCCACAGGGAGCTATAATGCTTCATACATAGTATCGACCGTGCTGCTCCTTATTGCAGGCGCGCTCACGTTCCTGTCCGGATCCTCGAAAAAGAACAGGCCTGCCGAAGGTTAATCGACAGACCTGGAACAGCAGAAAGTTTACTGCTATAAACATCAGGGCTATTCAGCTTTTACACACGGTTTGCTTGCAGCCAGTCTTAACTGGCTGTTTTGCTTCATTATCATCTTATTCTCCTGACGGCGCGAAGCTCAATGTAGCCCCTCTCGCCCCTCGGCTCCAACTGGATGCGCGGATTTGTGTCGTCCCATTCATAACCGATGAGAGACGGATTGTAGCGGTCCATCGCATACTGGACCGCCTGGATCGCACTGGCATAATCTTCCTCAGCAAAAGGCTCACCCTGGAAGGCAAGATACTGGGCTTCCGGAAGGGTTATAACATCGAACCCGTCCGGGATTGGCCCGTTATAATCCACCGGCGCCTCCACACCCTGAACATATGTGGAGGTGTTGGGTTTCCTGTATGCCTGGGGCAGCCACATGCAAACCGGCTCGCCGCACAGGGAGTCCATACTCGAAAGAATTCCCCATATGTCGCATCCGACTTCTTCGCAATAGGTAAAATAATCTTCCGCGGCAATACCCCGCTTTATAAGACATTTCCGTTCCGGCTTTACAATCATCTGAACAAACACGCAATTCACATCATTCATTTCCGCATACTCCTTCCTGAGTTCCCTGAACTTGACACCGTAAGGGATAAAGAGAGGAATCGGCACCGGGTGGCGGGAATAGTCGCCGGGGTTGCATCCGAATTCCCGGAAAAACGCCCTCTGAAATCCGTCCACACTGCCATAACCTAATTCGAAGGCTAAATCAGAGACTTTAATACCTTCCGATTTCAGCCGCAGGGCTGACTTGGAAAGCCTCAGGCGCCGGATGTAATCGCTGGGTGTAAGGCCGGTATATTCCCGAAAAAGCCGGTAGGAATGCCAGGGCGAATACAGGGAAACCTTTGCAAGATCTGCAAGGGTTATTTCCCCGTCAAGATGCTCTTCAATATAATCCTGCATTCGCTGGACCGCCAACATCTGTTCCTGCATCTTTATCAACTCCGGTGTACGGGTTTATTCTACCAGGGCTTTCCTAATTTTTCTCGACTTATCTTGCCATATATCATAACACCCGTTATCTGCTTGTTCCATACCATGGAAAAACCGCGCAGACTGACGCTTCTGCCGAGGCTAAAGCTGCTTTTTTCTGAATACAGATAACGACAGCAGCACAAAAATCACGGAAAACATGCAGGAGACCAGTATGGCGTAACAAAGTGAAGAAGGCTCCGCGGCACCTGTTATCAGCGCCATATTGTCGGCCGCCAATGATACCGGGTTGTACCTGTGCGCCGCAGGAATGATATCAGCAATCATGCAGGCGGCTGCTGCGGCGCCTGTTATCAAAAGGCAACCATAACCGGTTTTTGTAATGACGGCCGAAAGGAGTATCACCGCCTGCAGGAACAGGCCGAACAGCCACAGGCAGAATACGGAAAACAGCAGGTTGGAAGCTTCCTCTCCCGGGAAAAGGTATAACGTATAGCCGTAGGTCAGCCCGAAACTTAGCACGATGCTTGCCGTCCATACCAGTACCATGCAGGTGTATTTCGAGAGAATGACTGCCGCCCTGGACAGGCCTTTTGTGAGCAGATTGATTAGTGTCCCTTTTGTTAACTCGGTGGACATTACACCGCTGAACAGGATCACCATTACAATAAGTCCCATCTGGGTGGCGTTTTTGAAGAACTGCTGCCAGGAGTCATAGACCGTGGGCTCGGGTATTGTAATTACGATGCCGTCGGTCATAAGGCTTTCGAGGATCTCGGGTGTAAGCTTTGCCACAAGCGGATTCGCGATACCGAAAACTGCGGACAAAGCCAGCATTATGATCAGCCTATATGTCTTTGCGAACTCATACATCTCTTTTTTAAGAAACGCCGCATAGCCGTTCACCGGACCACCTCCATAAAAAGGCTTTCGAGGGTTGGTTCCAAAACCGTGAATTTCAGTGGGACAATCCGCCTTCGGGATAGCACGTCAAGAAGGAAATTTCCGCCCATGCCACGGTCGCCGGTAAGAACCGTCACTGTGTTACCATCTCGGGACATGTTTACCGACGGATGTTTCAGTTCCTCGATATCATAAAACATGGAAGCTGTTTCTTCATTCCCGAACTCAAGCACAAACCCGTTGTACCTGTGACGCTCCTTTATTTCCGAAAGCGTACCGCACAGCGCAAGCCTTCCGCCATGCAGCACCGCGATATGGTCGCATATCCTTTCAACATCCGACAGGATATGGGTGGAAAACAGTATGGTTGTTTTCCCTTTTGCGGCAAGCAGGATATCAAGGATTTCCTTCCTGCCCACCGGGTCAAGCGCCGATGTCGGTTCATCACATATCAGGATTTTCGGCTCGTTAAGCAGAGCCTGCGCTATACCGAGCCGCTGCTTCATTCCCCTGGAAAACCCGCCGATCCTCTTTTTTTCGTTCTTAAGCCCCACGAGTTCGAGCAATTCCTCGCTTCTTGACCTGATCCGGTTCTTCTCAATCCCGGTTATTTCACCGCACAGCTTCAAGTATTCCAATGGTCTCATATACCCATAGAACTCGGGAACATCGGGAAGAAAGCCAATGAAGCGGTTGGTCCTCGTTTCACCGTATGTAACCTTTTCACCGCATACGGTTACACTTCCGCTGTCCGGCTTCAGCAACCCGAGAATTATCTTCATCGTCGTTGTTTTACCCGCGCCGTTCTGTCCGACGAATCCGAATATGGAATGCTCCGGGACATCCATATCCAGGCCCTTCAGCACTTCATGGCTCCCAAAGCTCTTATAGAGCCGGTTAACCTCAAGTATTCCCACCTATTCCTCACCCCTGCCGAAGACAAAGTATACTGCCGGGCCGATAAACTGTATGAGCATAACCACCAGGGCCCACATCACTCTATTGCCGAAACGATACCTTGGATGGCGAAGAACATGTACAAGCGCAGTGATGCCGAGCGCCAGCTGCGCTATTATAAGCGGAATAAGAAACGGCAAATACTCTTTCAGCCTGGTCGGATCCATGGCGACCCTCCTTGAAAAACTTTATATTTATTTGGTTCACGCTCATTTTGACCCTTCGGACGCTTCCTGCCCATAGCAGGCGTTTTTCAGTCTTTCTGCGACACTCATAAAGCGGTTTTCACCGGCCAGCGCCGCGAATGCGGGATTATTTATCACCTGGTCGGCCATGCTCCTGCGTATAATCCTTTCATTCCGGGGAGGAGCGCTTCCCAGGTCGAATTCCTCAAACCAGTCGTCTATCAGGTTAAAGTACTCATCCCCTTTTAACTTAAGCGGATAAAAATCTCCTGCAACAAGTTCCGTATACTTTTCCAGTATTCCAAGGGCTGCTTCCTTATCACCAAGCGCTGTGTATCCCTGTGCGGCAATGATGTAGAGCTTCATCAGCATTGCCGGATGAAGATTCTTAAGTTCGAAGGCTTCGGCAACACTGCCTGCGCGCCTGAATGTTCTATCGAAGTTTTCCGGATCATCTGCACAAATCATGAGGTAATCCGACAATGCATCGATGAGGGAAACGAGATGCTGGTAGATGCCGGATTGCAATATGGTTTTGGCCTCCTTTAACTTTCCGGCCATATGATAGGCTGACGCAAGCAGAGTTTCGGCGGGTATGTTCTTCCTGCAAGTTCCCTCCAGCAGATCGATCACTTCGCCGGGATTTCCCGTCACCAGCGCGCAAAATGCTTCCATGTGCAAGGCCTGGTGGACAAGCTGCGGGTCTTCGCTTTCGGTTTTTACCCTGACAAACAGTTCCCTGGCCTCAGCAACCACATCCAGGGTTTTTTCCCTGTCGCCCGATACGGTGCTGTTGTTTACGAGCAGCGACCCGATCTGAAACAGCAGCGGGAAGCACGAGTAATACTTTCTGGCTATTTCACGGCAGGCATCCAGTACCTCTTCAAAAGGTTTCGAGGCAAAGTCAGCGGATAATTTCAGGTACAGTTTGCGGATATCCTCCCTGCTCATCTGCGGTTCATAGCCCATGAGCTCATCGATGCTAATATTGAAAAGCGTGGCGAGTTGGGGAAGAAAGGTTATGTCAGGATAGCTCTGACCGGTTTCCCATTTTGAAACCGAGGCCTTTGAAACGCCAATGTATTTTGCCAGGTCTTCCTGGGTCATCCCTTTCTCCCGGCGCTTTTTTACAATGGTCCTTGCGATATTGATCTCCTTCATGCTTCATCCCACCCCCAATGTTATTATACCGGCCTGCGGGATGGGCCCACAATGGATTTGTGGTTAATTCCGGGCAACAAAATCAACTACCGGGAAACATATGGATAATAACCCGCATGAAATGCAAAAAGGCGTGAAAGTATACTTTCGCGCCAAAACAGGACTGATGAAGTTTAAATAACCTGGAAGATATAGAATTTCAGATAGTCGGTTTCAGGAACATTCCAGAGGATCGGATGGTCCGGCGCCTGCTGCCTTGCCTCAATCTGCTTCAGTTCGACCCCTGCATCCCTTGCAGCGGATTTAAGCATCCTCACAAAAGCCTCTGACGGCATAAAGTGGCTGCAGGACGCTGTTGCCAGGTATCCGCCCCTCGGAAGAAGCTTCATGGCCCTGTAATTGATTTCCTTATAGCCGCGCTCCGCGCTGCCTGCCGTTTTTCTCGACTTGGTAAACGCGGGAGGATCAAGGATGATAAAGTCATAAGGGGCTTTCCCTTTTTCAGCAAGCTGGGGGAGAATGTCGAACACGTCGGCTGCAACAAACTCTATCCGGTCAGCAAGTCCATTCCTCTCCGCGTTCGCCTTTGCCATTTCAATGGCGGAAGCGGAAACGTCGACAGCGGTTACGTGTTCTGCCCCGCCCGCTGCCGCGTTCAACGCAAACGAGCCGTTATAGGTGAAACAGTCCAGTACCCTTTTACCCTTCGCAAGACGGGCAACCGCAAGCCGGTTGTATTTCTGGTCCAGGAAGAAGCCTGTCTTCTGGCCGTTTTCAAAATCGACCCTGTATATGATTCCGTTTTCGCAGATCTCTGCCTGGGTACTGTCCGGAGGAGTCTCTCCCGGAAGCCGATACCATCCCTTATTCTGTTCCATCCCTTCGAGGGACCGGATCACGGCATCATTGCGCTCATAGATTCCGGCGATATTCTGCCCGTCTTCCCGCAATACCCGGACAATGGCCGGAAACAATATATCCTTGATTCTCTCAATCCCTATCGAAAGTGTCTGAGTTACGAGCACACTGGAAAAGCGGTCAGCGGTAAGCCCCGGGAAGCCATCCGCCTCGCCGAAAATCACCCTGCAGCAGGATATATCGTCCCGCATTACCGTTTTTCTGTATTCCCATGCGTATTTTACACGGCGTTTCCAGAACTCCGCGTCAAACCGGTCATTGGAATTGCGGGAGAAGAGCCGGATCCTGATCTTGCTGTTAAGGCTCAGGAATCCGCTCCCGAGATACTTGCCCTTTTCGCTCACCGCATCGACAACAGATCCGTTTTCAATACCGGAAGGGCCATCCATCACTTCGTCTTCATAGATCCAGGGATGGCCGCCTTCCACCCATTTTGTCCCTTTTGGTGTAATGATAAATCTCGGGTATTCCCTTTGAGTTTTCATAGCCATTGTTCCTTATCCGCGGAATAATAAACCGTACAGGGCATGTTGCTTCAAATAATGCTGGCATGTATTTTACAAGAATTCAGGTCCTTAATACCTTCTCCATTGGCTTGCCCTTTGCCAGCTCATCCACCAGTTTATCCAGCCAGCGGATTTTTTGCATCAGCGGATCTTCTATATCCTCAACCCTTATCCCGCAGACCGTCCCTGCTATTTTATGAGCGTTCGGATTGATTTGCGGAGCCTCTGCAAAAAAGGTCTCATAATCGACCTCCCTGCGGATCTGTTTGGTCTGTTAACTTAATAATAAAAATGAGACCTGAAACGCCTCTGGTATAATGGAAACTGCAAAACCACCATTACCTCCCAGAAAGGAGCGTTCAAGTCTCATGATTATTATACCATCTAGCGTAGTATGTCCAAGGTGT
>JAAXZX010000077.1 GCA_012719645.1 Clostridiaceae bacterium | reverse complement strand
GTCAGCCATATAATTACATCATCGCTATATTTTGGTCCATAACTGATCAGTCACAATATCACCAAATGCAGGTTCTTTCTGGTCTCACTAAATCTGTGGAATTTTCTTTTGCAAAGCGGAATTTACTTTTTCAATTGACCTCTTTTTATCCTTTCCCCATCCTTATGTTAATGGTAACCCTGCCGCTGTCATCCCATTCCTTAAGGATTCTCATGGCTTCGGAAGCTGCGAGGCAGGCCTTTTCCTCGCCCCCGGCGTCTCCCCACCTGTCCAGGACCCTGTTGGACACTACCGCCAGCACGGCGCCCATTCTCATCCCGTGTAGTTTGCCCACAACGAACTGCGCCGCTGCTTCCATCTCTATGTTCGTCACCTTTGCAGCGGCAAGGTCGGGGATTATGTTTTCCGCGAAACTTGGCCAAAAGCCGCTTTTATCCTCATTAAGGGGCCTTCCCTGCCCTATATAGAAGCTGCCCACCGTATAGCACAACCCCAGCCCGTACCTGAAACCAAGACGCTCACAGGCTTCCATAAGCGCCATTACAACATAGATATCCGCATATGCGGGGTATTCAGGCTCAACATAGGATGAAGAAGTGCCGTCCTTCCTGACACATGCAACAGGAATGATAAGATCACCCAGGTCGAATTCGGGAACGATGCAGCCCGTGGTACCCACGCGGATGCAGGTATGCACCCCCACAACATTGAGCTCATGCAGGCATATCTCCGAACTCGGCCCTCCTATGCCCGTGGAAGTACATGCGATTTCCATGCCTTTATACTTTCCCCTGACGGTCCTGAACTCCCGGTTAAAGGCTACTTCTTCAGCCTCTTCCCAGTCTTCGGCGATCTTCAGCGTCCTTTCGGGCGCCCCGGGAAGAATAATATATCCGGGCACGTCACCGGGCTTAAGCTGAAGGTGGTATACCCCGTCATTGTCCGCCCTGGGCGCAGATGCCCTGTTAACCTTCTCTTCCATCATCCACATCTCCTCTTTATTCGGCTTATCCATTTATTATTCACGGGACAGCAGCATCCTTGCAAACGCCCTTGCGCCATTAACCGCGGATTCGGTCTGGAACGACGCCAGGTCATCCTCGTCCCGTACCGAAAACATACCCATATACTTAAGGTTGGAATGCTTGCAGAACCTTTTGATTCCGGTTTCAAAAGGACCGGTCGCATAACCCCTTTCATAGCCGTGGGTGGCGATTATGGCTATCTTTTTCCCTTCCCATAATGAGCCTTTTGCGGAGCCATAGTATTTATTAAGCCCGTAATGGCGGTCGAGCAGAGCCTTCATGGGCGCAGGACAGTACCAGGTATAAATCGGGGTGGCAAGAACGATGCAGTCGGATTCTATCATCCGGTTTATTATTCCCGGGACATCATCGTCGTCAATGACGCATCCGTATTCACCGCTTACATGCTGGCAGGCATAGCAGCCTTTGCAAGGCTTGATATTCTTATCCGCCAGGGTTATATATGTAACCTCGGCCCCGTTTCGTTTAAGTTCGTCTACAAATGGCTTTGTCAGTTCGGCGGTATTGCCGTTCAGTTTTGGGCTTCCCATAAGTACGCAGAATTTCATTTGTGCTGCCTCCTTGTTGGTTCTCTTTACATTTCACCGGTCATCAGGGACTGCCCTGCGTGTATAGCCGTCGGAAAACCTTATTATCCTCATGCTATAAAGAATGGCCCACGGCCACGGCAGGCGTCTATTTGCAGTTCTTTTAGGTGTATCAAAATATCCACATAGAATAATTACCCCATTTTTTACCGGCCATATAGGGCAGTTCCGCCTGGGCCAACTATTGCGCCACTGGTTCGGTGTTTGCGTTGTAATACTCATCCAGCCACTCATTGAAAAGCTTATCATCATTTGTGCCCCAATTCGCCTTGTTTATAAAATCCTCCAGATCGTTTGCCTCCAGAAAAGCCCGTACTCTGCCGTATTCTTCATTCATATGGAGATACAGCAGAAACACAGCCAATGACGCATCCTCTGTTGCACCCTTAAGGGATATCAATCCATTTTTCATCAGGTTCCTGTATTGAACCTCGCTGATATTGCCATTTACTATGTCTGCAAGATCATACAGCAGCTTAAACTCCGGAATGGTAAAATCAATAAACCCCAGGCAGAACGAGTTCATTTCCTCCGGCCTGTTTTTATTGCCCTTTTTATAGTCGATCACACCATGGGTCATCAAGTGCGCCAGTTCATGCGTAAACGCGTTGTTGGCGATTCCTTCGGGAGGAGGTCCGTATTTTTCATACATCTCTTCCGGTAAATTGAACATATCAACAATATATATGTTTTCATAGTCCGTACAAGCGTTGGTGCTCCTTTTCCGGAACTGTACCACGTCATTTTCGAGCGGCAGAACAGCAACGTTGAAATGCGGTTTATTGAAATCAAGACCCATTTTCGTCGTCAGATAGGAATACATATTATCGGTTATAGTGTCGTAATCCTGTATTTGATCGGCAGGAAGGATCTCGTCATAGTATAGAGTGTAGTTTCTGTATTCTTTGGTTCTCAGCTTCTTCAAATTATCCGCGTTGATCGTTTTACCGCATGAAGTTACAAAACAAAGCATCACTGAAAGCAATGCCAGGCAGCATGCTTTTGATTTCATCACTTTTCCTTCCTTCACCATCTGTCTCAATCGCCGGCAGCGGCGTCCCTTATGATTTCAGGCGGCCATTTCTCAGCCGGTTTATCCTCGTTCAGGTAATAGCCAACCTTATCCTGACCCTGGTATATCTCCTGGTACGGGAGAATATTGATTTTCCCCGAGTCGGGATACTCGCAGACATCAATTCCCGCGGTTGTCCTTATATCAACGAACACGCACGGCTTGTCGGTATGGTTATACAGTTGGTGCGCGCCGCTGCTTCCCATCTCAAAAAATACGACATCCCCTTCGGTCAGTTCCCTGAATCCATCCGGCGTGCGGAGCATGGCGCTGCCTGAAAGAATGACAAACAGTTCTTCCGCATTCCTGTGAAAATGATAAGGAAAGGAGAACTTCCCGCTGTCCAATGATCTTACATAAAACTGGATATGCTGCGCGTCCGCTGCCTTTGACAGGTTTGGACTGGTATGCCATAAAAATTCGGGTATGGGTGATTTACTGTGTTCAAACGATAAATCCTTCAGCTTAAAGATACTGGCCATAACATATTCCTCCTGATTTGATGCCACAATGGTTCGTCGACCGCGGTCCGGTTCGGCTGACCAATCATCCGCAGCATAATTCAATTGGTCTCACTCTCTATAACCGAACGGACAGTACAATACCTGTTGCCGCTCAGCCTGCCCAGCGCGTCCAGGGCAGCCCAATCTACATCCCGTCCGTTTCCAAGCAGATCATCCCTGACATGAAGGAGCTGTACCCGGCCAAGGATCAGGTTCCCGGCATCGGCGCCCTCATTGATCCTTACAATACGCTCAAGGGTGCATTCAAATGCAATCCTGGCTTCAGCAACCCTGTAAGGCTTTACTTTTTCAGAGGGAATCAGGCGTATATCCTCGATTAATGATTCATCTTCCCCATAGGGAAGCGGTCTGGCAGAGTATTCCATGGCCCGGAGCAGGTCGACGGATACTATATTTATTACAAACTCCGGCGCCTTCTCGATATTAATCACTGTATCCTTTTTCGTGCCATCTGACCTGTTGACCGCAGAAAACGCAAGGATGGGCGGGTACCATGAAACACCTGTAAAAAAGCTGAATGGAGCCAAATTCGGTTTACCTTCATGATTGATGGTTGACACCCAGGCAATCGGCCTGGGTATAACGCAACTGGTCAGGAGATCATGAGCTTTTCTCGGTTCCATCTTCATTAAATCAATTTCCATTTCAACTCACCCTGTACCTGAGCCACCAGAAGCATTCACCCATATGTATCTTCAACCCCTTGCTTCTCGGCTCGAATATGTTTCCCAGTTCGTCCTCATTGTAATAATTCTTTATGATCTCATAAACCGTGCCGTTGCTTAATCCCCTGACCTTATACGTATTTTCGTCGTTTTCCTTTTTGATCAGCTTGCCTCCTATCCCTTCGACGTAATTATTGTCGGCGAAAAATACTACCGAATCCCTGCCCAGCCTTTCATGAAACTGGTCCAGGAATTCGTTTATCCTCGATTTGGGAATATGGGAAAACCAGAAGTTGGCGCAACCCGCGTTGAACTTGCCGTCGATCTCGTTCGAACGATATGCGTCCCCCTGTATGAACCTGACTTCTGCCCCCTCAATATTCTTCTGCCTTGCTATTCTCAGGGTTTCTTCCGAGATATCAACTGCGGTAACTGATCTTGCGCTCCTTGCTATTCTTTCAGTCCAGTAGCCTGTTCCGCAGGCAACCTCCAGTACATCCAGCCTGAAAAAAAGCTCCTGCATCAGCCGTGAGATCTCGGCCAGTTCCGCGTGCCTTACGGGATCGTCCCTGTGGTATATCTTTTCATACTCCTGCGCCCTCTTGCTGTAATATTCCTTCATCAAAAGCCAACCCCCTTTGCTTTGTATTATTAGCGGCTGCTGCCGCTGTTCAGCCATTCATCGTGATACTTCAGCCGTATTCTATCCATCCACATAACAGACGTAAAAAGCCGTTTCGTACTTGCCGAACAGCGTCTTTTCCGAAACACAGACAAAGCCTTCTCTTTCATATACCGCTCTGAGCCTTGGCCTGTTTCTGTGGCAATCAAGCCTTACCGTTTTTATTCCTCTCTTGCGGGCTGTTTCTTTAGCAAAATCAATAAGTTGTTTTGAAAAGCCCTTCCCTGCGAAGGCGCGTTTTACGGCGAGTTTATGCAGGTACAGCGACTCGCCTTTCGGAATGTCGGGCCAAAAAACCGGGTCATGATCAACCATCGCCATGCAGGCAGCCGGAACGCCATCATGGTAAGCTATGTAGAAATCTTCAGCCTTGTAAAATCTGGACAGTCCGGGCCATTTCACCTGCCCCGCCTCCCACATGTGCAGGCCGCTTGAATCCATCCAGTTCACGGCATCAAGCAGTATCTCCTCGATAATATGTGTCTCATTCCCGGAAGCCTGCTTTATCAATCTGATATGCCTCCTTAAATATACCTATTACCGGGAACTTCCGCATGCGGTATATTACCCAATTATTCAGAACCTGCCTTGGACGGTCAGCCTTGCAATCCTTTATACATGTAAATCAGAAGATCATCGTCAACAGGAACACTGGCGCCGGGTTTAACCTCTTTGTTTTTATATGCAATACCGTTTCCGTCGGGTATATACCCGCTTTTTGCATATAGCCTCTGGGCAGGGCCATAGTCTTTATACAGGCCCACTCCCAAACCAATATACCGATAAGACCTGGCCGCGGTTTCCTCGGCCTTTCTCAAAAGTGCTGAACCGATGCCCTGCCTGCGATATTTGGGATGCACAAGCAAATCATTTATTTCCGGTATGTTGTTTTCTCTGAAGAACGGATAATCAGAGTTGAATACTATATTTACCAGACCTGCCGCGTCACCGTTGACAAAAGCGACATATGTAATTCTTTTTGACAGCCTGTTCTCTTTTAGGCAACGTCCCAGGTATTCTTCAGACCGCGCGACACTTGTCCCTTCAAGGTCCTTTACTATTTTTTCTATCATTTCTTCAGAAAGAACATCGATCAGGACGTTGTTCATAAATGCACTCCCCAATCCGTCCGTGCGGACGCGCGCAGCAATATGCGCCTGCACACATTTATTTGCGCGGAATCGCCTATGCCGGGCAATCCTTGGATGACAACATCTCAAGCAATTCTTTCCTGTCCGCTTTTGGCAGCTTCCTCACCACGGTTATATACGAATGGTCGATCATTGCCTTCAGTTCGTCATCAGGAACCGCTCCGTCAAGCAGGATCGTGTTGAAATACGGCTGAACCTGGGGCGGGCAATGATAACCCCTTATCACTGTACCGGGATATTTGCTCCGGTAGTATTCTCCTGTTATCCTATCACAATTCAGCGTAATTTTAAAATCATGCTTTTTCGGGAAAATCTGTGCGAATAGTCTCTTTTTTACCTTGATACACATGGGAATGTCCCCGAAAGGGAAATCCACATATGCTTCCGGCTTCGAAAGGCAATAGTTTATTATTTCCTCCAGGGTCATTATTACAGCTCACTCCTGTATAAACCCGGCAGCAGCCTGTATCCTGTTCTGCCTTTTATTGCCTCGATGAAATCAGAGATGGCGCGAATCTCCTGCTCGAAGGCTATGCCGCATCCGGCAATGAAGTCGGTGTGGTGGGCATCCGATCCGGATAAATGCAGTAGGTTGTATTTATCCGCATACTCCCTGGCCCTCTCGTCAAACAACGGGTTCAGGTGTCCGCCGTTTATAACCTCCACCCCATCCACCAAATCGGGACACAGGCGTATCCTGGGTATGTAGAACGCTTCCCTGTATGGATGGGCATGTACGACAAACCCGCCATGGTCATGCACGGTATTTATGTACTTCTCAACCGACCAGTCCAGCATATCGGGATGCCCTAAAACAAACTCCTTATCCAGGCCATAGGTAAGAAATTCAGTCCCGTAAAAGGCATACTCCCACCCGAAAAAGACATGGATGCCCGTTCTGCTTCCCTCTTCCAGCGCGTTTTCATATCCCCGGCAGAAAAGCTCGACACGTTCCTTCCAGGGAAGGTGGCGCGGAATTGCCGTGTTGCCGTTGAAGAAATGATCGGTGACAATAATTCCCGAATATCCAAGGTCCGCGTATGCCCTGACCATCTCGGCAGCGGTCCCTGTGGCGCATTTGCTGGCTTCTGCCGTATGCATATGTGTTTCGTAAAGATATTCCTTCATATACTCCATCCCGGTCCCTGCGTTTTTATCGGGCTATGGCCGTGAAGAAAAGCCTCGGGAACCGGAAAACGATCTCCCCGTTCTTCTGCTTTGGATAAGCCTCTATAAGACGGCCCAGCACATCCTGTTCGAACTCCGACTTTTTTTCACCAGGCAGCACATCCAGGTAAGGGCGAAGCCCGGTGCCGCGATACCATTCCATAATGTTTTCGTGGGATTTCATCACATGGTAGTAGACGGTTTCCCAGATTTCAAAATCGGGGGTTATGTCAGCCAGGATGTCAAAATACTCACCGGGCGACAGTGTATGGTAGATCCTCTTTTCGGGAAAATATTCCCTCCAGCGCGCCGATGAGCTTAGATCATCCAATATGGTGTGTACAGGTTCAGAAAAGTTATAGGGTACCTGCACCGCCAGCACGCCGTCTTTTATAAGAAGGTTCATGAGTTTCCCGATCAGTGTCCCATGGTCGGGAACCCATTGAAGGCAGGCGTTTGAAAAGACAATATCGTAACCGCCGTCCAGTTCCCGAAGATCTCCGCTTACATCGCACAGCATGAACTCAATGTCCGGGTGGTCCGCCCGTGCCTTTTCAAGCATGTTCTCCGAATTGTCTATCCCTGTAACCCGGGCTTGTCCATACCGGTTTTTCAGCACACGGGTGCTGTTTCCAGGTCCGCAGCCCACATCAAGTATCTTTTCGGGATTGGACAGCCCAATGCGGTTAACCAGGTCAATGGCAGGCTGTGTCCTCTGCCTTTCAAACTTCAGATACTGGGACGCGCTCCAATCAACCATAAAAAGCTCCTTTCAAAACAGATGCAACACTCATTCCCCGGGTTCAAATGAAATGACGATCTCCTCCTGCCGCTCCTCTATCTTCCTGACCGCCTCGGTCAGATCCTTTCTGGCGCTGCTCAGTTTTTCCCGGATCCGCGTAATTTTATCGCACAACTCCCGCGCGTAGTCCTGGTAATCCCGTATCTGGTTCCTGACCCTGAGGTCGGTGAAGATGTTGTCAAACCAGATGTCAAGGAACCGGGTTGCGGAATCAAAAGATATCTGCGGAAAATCAATATCAAGATCTATGTCATCCAGTTCCAGCCGCAGTTCATTCAGTTGGGCGTTCAGCCTTGCGAATGCCTCCTGGGCCATATCAATCTTATCATATTTTATCATGTGGGAGATCAAACCCTTGCTGATCCAGACATCATACGCAGCCCATCCCTCTGCTTCGTCAAGGTACTCCAGGGCGCTGCGGCAAGTCTCGTATGCCCGGTTTGCCGCTCTCAGGGCTTCTTCGGTTTCGGTAAGCTGCCTGGACAGGTAATCCGCTTCCTCGCACAGCTTGGTATAAACCTTGGAAGCCTCGCTGGATATACTGTTTTTAAGCAGGGCTTCACGCCTCTCCATCTCCTCCTCGTAAGCGCGTTTATCCCTTCTAAGCTCCTCAATCCTTGACTTAAGGCGGGAAGCCTCGCATTCGAGCTCGGTCAGTTGGACAGAAGCGGCATCATACCGGGTCTTTGCATGAAGCATCTCCTCCATCTCTTTCTCAACCTTGCCCTTATACAATCCAACAAGCTTCAGGAGAGTCGCCGAGAAGGATTCCTTCCTGATCCGCTCCACATCCAGCGCTTCTTTCTCATACTTCTGAAGCAGTTCCTCAACCTCTGCCCTGGCCTTGTGTATCCTGTCATATACCTTCTGCAGCCGCTTTTCCAGGACCGGCAGGGCGGTAAGCTCGTTTTTCAGTTTCAGGAGGCTCATATTATCCACAGGCATCACCCCGGAAAAATACTTGTATCTGGCGCCAACAGCAGTATTAGTCCTGGGCGCGCCACTTATCGTAATGGATTTTTTTCTCGTCGAACCGGTCTACGCTTCTGCCTTTCTCATCGGTATGTCCAACTACGACCAGGCCTACCGGTATTATGTCCGGAGGAATATTCAGAATGTCTGCCACAACCTGTGCCCGTTCCTGAACAGGATACAGGCCGCACCAGACAGCGCCCAGCCCCAGGCCATGGGCGGCAAGGAGGATATTCTCTATGGCGGCGGAGCAATCTTCTATCAGGAACCCCTCCCTTTCCTGCTTTTTCGTGTCCCCGCAGACAACGATTCCGCATCCCGCCTGGGTAAGCATCTTGGCGTAGGGATGCCGGGCAGCAATCTCCTCCACGGTATTGCGGTCTCTCACGACAATGAAGTGCCAGGGCTGCCTGTTGTTGGCCGATGGCGCGCTAAAACCGGCATTCAGCAGCAGTTTGATGTCCCCATCGCTGACAGGTTCCCCGGTATACCTTCTTATGCTCCTCCTGGTAAACAACGCTTCCATGATATCCATGGTATTCATTCCTCCATTCATACTATCTTCCGGTATATAAGGTCCCGGTTAATCCTCGATCCTTTCCGGCTGCTTTTCCATGTAAACGCTCATGGACGGGTAAGCCACCTTCAATCCCAGTTCGTCCAGGATATGCATGAGTTTCAGGTTGACATCCTCCCTGACCTCCAGGTATTCCTTCCATACCGTGGTCCTTGTGAAGAAATACAGTAACAGTTCGGGACCGTTCTGCCCGAAGTTTTCAAAGAAGACAAATATGGTTTCGGGATGAATGCCCGGATGGTGTTCCAGCAGGTCCCTTATCCTGGCAAGCAGGGCCTCAATCTGCGAGGCGCTTGCAGCGTAGGTTAAACTGATATTGAAGGTAATTCTCCTCTTACCCATCCTGGACCAGTTGGTGATATTGGACTTGGCCAGCCCGGAGTTAGGCACGGTTACGAGTGCCTGGGCGAATGTCCGGATGCGTGTGCTCCTGAACCCAATATCTTCCACCGTGCCCTCGACATCGGGGGTCTGGATCCAGTCGCCGATCTGGAACGGTTTATCCACCATGATGGTCAGCCCGCCAAAGAAGTTTGCCACAGTTTCCTGCGCTGCCAGGGCAAACGCGAGGCCGCCGAGGCCAAGACCTGTCAGCAGGGCCCCCAGGTCATAATTCCATTCCTTCGCAATTACGCTTATGCCGATAATGACGATAATCACCTTGATTCCCTTTCTGACGTAGGGAATCAGAATATCGTCCAGTGTGGTGCGCGTCCTTTCTGCGACCCTTTCAAAGAGCCTGGCCAGTATGTTCCCTGCCCTGTAAAGGGTCCAGAACACCACGAATGCTACCAGGGTGCGCATGATATGGCCGGCAAAGGATTGCCTGGTAACAGGGATGCCTATTAGCCATAAAGCCGCCGTAAAGCCCGCTGTGACAATCAGGAGGCGTGCCGGCGGATCGAGGGCTGAAACGAGCTCATCGTCCAGCGTGGTTTTCGTCCTCTGGGTTATCTTTTTCAGTAGTCCGAGGATCAGGTTGACAAAAAACTTGCGCAGGAAAAAGCTGAAGAGAATAATGACACATGCCGTGACAAGCTTCCAGATCTCAACCTCGAGAAAGGTGTAGGTGAAAATGTGCTTGAATTGTTCCCACAATCCCTTAATGTCTTCCAAAACGCCACCTCCCTGGTTTATTCTACCACAATATATCCATGTCCAGAACCTCCTTTGTCAATACCATGGCGTCAGGACCTTTTTGGGGAAGGCGCGACCGGCCGGCGGGTTGTGCGTTTTTTGAAATATGGTGGTAAAATAGTTCTACCGGATATAATATGAAGAAACCTGCCAGGATATTGAGGGCAGAACGCCGGATTGGGATGAATAACGAACAGCGGAGAGCTGGAGGTGCAGCAATAATGGAGAACTCAATAGTGATTGACAGCCTTCAATTTGAAGACCAGGTGCTGAGATCCCCCGAACCTGTGGCGGTCTATTTCTGCTCTGATAATTGCCTGCCGTGCCTGACCTTTGACGGAATATTTGAAAAAGTCGCTGCCTCTAAGAAAACGGTCCGCTTTGTCAGGATTTTCATGCCGCAGAACCGCCAGCTGGCCGAGCAGTATGGGGTCAAGTCCACCCCGACCCTTCTGTTCTTCAATGAAGGAAAAGAGGTTTGCCTGCGATTAACCGGATATATAAGCTATATTGAATTCAGGGAAGCGGTGGACAGGCTCGATGCCAGGGTATGCCCCCCGGCCGAAAGGGGCGCTGTACACTGCGATGTGCTCATTTTAGGCGCTGGTCCTGCCGGGCTTACCGCTGCCATTTATACCGCCAGAGGCAGGCTTTTTACCGTTGTACTGGATACCGGCTCCATCGGCGGACAGGTAATCACCACCTACCAGGTGGCGAATTATCCCGGAACAAATGGTGTAATCCGGGGCATCGACCTGGCGGATAACATGAGAAAACAAGCCCTGGATTTCGGGACCAGGATCGATGATATGCAGGAGATCGAGGAAATAAGGCTTGATGGCCCTGAGAAATACGTAAAGACCAGGGAAAATGATTACTATGCCAAGGCCGTGATCATAGCCACGGGCTCCGAGCCAAAGAAGCTGCCTGTCGATAATGAACATGAATTCAGGAGCCGCGGCATCCATTACTGCGCTTCCTGTGACGGTCCCTTCTACCAGGATGCGGACCTGATCGTGGTGGGTGGAGGGATCTCGGCATTCGAGGAAGCCATGTTCCTGACCCGGTTCGCCCGTAAGGTGACTATGCTGATAAGATCCGATACCCCACGGGCAGTACGGTCATATGTAGAAGATGCGGAGAAAAACCCACGGATTGAGATCATGTATAACACAGTTATCAAAAAGGTCCTGGGCGAAACCTTCGTACAGGGGGCTGTTCTTGAAAACACAAGGACAGGCGTCACTTCAGAGATGAAGGTTGACGGCATCTTTGTCTACATCGGGTCGGTACCGAATACAAAACTGTTCAGCCCTTCGCTTCACCTGTCGGACTATGGCTTCATCATAACCGACGAGAATATGGCCACAAATATTCCGGGTGTCTTTGCGGCCGGAGATGTGCGTGAAAAGGCGATACGCCAGATATCGACAGCGGTGGGCGACGGGACTGTTGCCGGGATCATGGTGGAAAGGTACATCAATTCCCTTAAGTGACATTGCTTCCGTCCCTATGTTACACCGTCCCTTTTGTTACATCAATAATTTGTGGAACGCAGGCTCAAGCGATAGGAGGCTGAATCAGAACTGCCCGCACCGGGCTTGCTTCCAGCCCGTCCAGCTTCAGGGGCAGCGCGATGAGCGTGTATTCGCCGGCACTCACATGGGCCAGGCGCAGCCCTTCAAGGATGATGATACCTGCATTCATAAGTATCCTGTGGGTCGGGTGTCCGGGCTGGTCCCTCTCAATGCCCAGTGAATCTATGCCAACGCCCTTTACCTTCTTATCCCTGAGGTATTGGGCCCCGGATTCGTCAAGGTAGACAAAACCGTAATCAAAGGTATCTGTTTGAGAATTGCGGGTCTTAAGGAGCAGAAAATCGTTTGCCTCGATCCTCATACCCTCCAGGTCCTGTCGGGTGATCCTGTCCTCCACATTACCCAGGTCCAGTACCCGGCACCTGGTTAGCAACCTGTCCAGCTCCATCTTTTCGATGGTGCTTCCGTCCTCCAGGATGTGAAGCGGAGCGTCAACATGGGTGCCTGTATGCAGGTGAAGTGTCACCCTTGTTTCATATGCGGAGCCCCCGGTGTGGTCCCGGGCAACAGTGAACACAGGCCTGTTCTCGTCCCTGTTTTTATACACGGTCATCCCCGGCTTGATGTTCATGGATATATCCCATATCTTCATGGTCATGCCTCCCTCTGCAGCAGCCTTCATGGTTGTCGCAAAATGGTTTCCTGGTTTATTATATATCATACCATACTCCGGCAAATATTTCTTCCCGGCATGACGATTTCTTTGTGACCTCGTTACACGGTAAAACCGGGTTTTATTGTATAATAGTAAACAACCGCCAAACAGGGAGCGCATTATTGATTATGGATTATGTGTTTGCCACGCTTGAAGGCATTGTAACATTTGTATCGCCCTGCCTGCTTCCCATGCTGCCCGTTTATATATCATTCTTTGCGGGGGGGCAGGACAACAGAAAAAAGACGCTGACAAGCGCCCTTGGTTTTGTTCTTGGGTTTTCAGCGGTGTTCGTCATACTTGGGGCGTTTGCCGGAACATTCGGGTACCTTCTCAGGGAGTATGCCCTCCAGGTTAATCTTGCTGCAGGGGCGCTTGTCGTGCTGTTTGGGCTGAACTTCCTGGGCATATTGAAGCTCCCTTTTTTTAACAGGACTGCAGGTTTCGGGCAGAGTCCCGAAACCCCGGGATTTCACTCGTCGGTTCTGTTCGGGATCATCTTCTCCATTAGCTGGTCCCCCTGTGTAGGCACATTCCTGGGCTCGGCCCTCATGCTCGCAGCCAGCGCCAGGAATGCGGTAAAGGGTATCGTGATGCTCACGTTCTATTCCCTCGGGCTGGGCATACCCTTCATCATATCAGCCCTGCTTATTGACAGGATGAAAGGGGCCTTTGACTTCATCAAGCGCCATTACAGGGTTGTCAACGTTATTTCCGGCATATTGCTCATACTGGTCGGTCTTTCCATAATGACCGGGTTGTTCGGCAGGCTTCTGACCCTGTTCACCCCGGCATGACAGTAAAAATGGCACTGTGCTTTTCCTGTTTGAATCGGAAGGCTGAACATTGACCAACAGGAGGCTTATCATGAACAAAAACACGAAAACGATTATCGCCATAGCTGCATTCGTGATATTTATGATCGTGGCAGCGGTTATCTATAACAGCCTGTCGGAAAGGTACCAGGCTAAAAACCCGCTGGCCCCGTCCATTGAGGAAACAGCGCAGGTCCGGGACCGCGAGGGTGGGAACGACGCCAGCCCGGATACTGAGCCCGGGGAAGAAACAAGGATAGCAGCGCCTGATTTTACCGCCGTCGACGGTGACGGGAATGAAGTAAGGCTCCATGATTTCAAGGGAACCCCTGTGGTCCTCAACTTCTGGGCCAGCTGGTGCAGCCAGTGCCGGAAGGAGTTACCCGTACTTGACAGGTTATCGAATGAGTACGGCGAGGATGAACTGATTATTCTGACAGTGGACCTTGCAGACGGCAGCAGGGAGACCGTAGAAAAAGGCAGGAGCTATGTGGAGGAAAACGGATATACCTTCAGGGTCTTGTATGATACAAAACAGGAAGCCGCCTATTTTTACGGCATCCGCTACATCCCCAGCACCCTGTTCATAGACAGGGACGGATATGTGGCGGCAGGTTATGAGGGACCGCTTGGCGAGGAAGGCCTGAGAATCGGCATCAGTCTGATCGTTGAATCCAGGTGAACCCGCTCCGCGCCATGCCTGACAGAAAAACCTGCACGCCTTTCACAAGGCTATTCCTCACCGCAGACCAGGTATTCTTCCCTGGACAGCACCGGGTCTTCCGAATACCTGGTATTCCTGAAATAACGGCTAACCAGCCGGCTCAGGCCGTAATATGACATGAGGATCAGGTATGGGCAGGCAGGATAGATATAGCGCGGCTTGATCTCCCAGAGCGTGTAGAACCCGACAAAGCCGAGAAAAACGATCGCAGGAAGGATCATGAAATATGACTTTCCCTCCCGCAAATCGGCTGCCAGGCCATACAGCGCTAAAAGAAGCAACAGGAAATTGCCCGCATGCATGATCCACCTCACCCAGTCCCTCACGGCCGCATTATTCTCAAGAAACCTGGAAGCAAATGTGGGATAAAGGTACCCCCAGCTTCCGATCCCATAGTACTCGGCCTGGTAGGTGCCCTCTGTCCAGAGCCAGAAGTTCTTCTTTACATAGACCTTCACTGTTTTCAGGAGCCTCTCCCCCTGGAGGTTCTTTTTTATGAGTTCTGAATAGATCCTGGCGCTTTTTTCCTTGTTCAGTCCGCCCTCACGCAGGTAAATGTTATAGGAAAAGCTGTTGTCCCAATAGCCGAACCTTTCCTCGTTCATGCCCATATGGATCCACATATGTATGGGAACTGAATTCATGCCGATGGGCTCCTTTATTTGCTCTTTATCCAGGAGCCAATTGTTTACCCATGCCATGGGAAGCCTGAAAAGCACAAGCGTCATACCGGCAAGTACCAGGATCTTCAAGGTTTCTGCCCTCTTAAGAACGAGAAACAGGACAACCGCGATCAGGAATATGAGCCCCAGCTGCCTCAGGAAATTACCCAGCGAGATACAAAAGCCGCTCCAAAAAAGATGCAGCCATCTCCGTGATTTTGAAAACCGGATGGCATAATAGACCGCGGCCGAAAAGAGCGTTGTAGCATATATGTCGTTGTAGACCAGGTTGTTCAGGAGGATCATGGGCAGGAAGAACCCTGACAGCAGCAGGATCCCATAGCTCCTGCCCCTTCTTCCGGGAATTGATTCCTCATAAATCCTCATGACAAGGTATGATGTGACGGTGGAGAATACCGCGTTCAGGAACTTGGGCACCAGCATTGACCGGGGAAAGAGCCTGTAGACCAGTGAAAGCATAAGGGTTATTCCGATATTATTGGGATACTGGTAGAGGTAGCCTCCCCTCTGGAACGCCCTGAAGTCTCCATTGATAAGTTCCAGGGCAATCCTGTTTACGGCGGTCTGATCGGCAAACTGGTCGGCGGGAAGAAGAATGATATACAGCAGCTGGACCGCAAACGAAAGGTAGAGTATATTCCCTGTGACATATCTTCTTCCCAGGCGGTTCATCCTGGCGCCCAGCCTGTATATTCCCAGCAGAACACAAAAAAGAAACCCGGCTGTTGCAAGAAGCATCAAGGTGTCCTGGGGTATCCAGACCGGGTTGTCACCGTGTTTGTATGCGCAGTATTCAGCCCGCCTGCAGAGGGATAACAACAGGGCGCAGGACAGAAACAGGGCTGACAGCGCGATCGGTATCCTGTGTATTATGCTGGGCTGTTTATTGGCATCTCCGGTTCTCAAGAGGCAATCCCTCGCCTGTTCCTTTGGATGTTCAGATCGTCTGCCTTTTAGTCTGCCTTCACCGGATTCCAATATTCAGCCTGTTGCTTCCATCACCTGTTTCTCAGCGGGATAACAGTTTTGCAAGTCCTTTAAACAGCTTTCCGTTGAATATCAGGATCAGTCCGCTGATAGTTTTTTGGCTGATCCTACCGCCGGTGTTCTGGCTGAGCTGTCTCAGCGGCATTTCCTCCATGGATCTCATCATCATGCGCAATGTCTTTTCATCGAGTTCCGTAAACGCTTTGCGAGCCTCCCGCGTCATGATTTTCCAGAAGATCCTGCCAGCGAACACCTGCCTGACCTCGTTAATGGTGGAATCGCAGTTAAATGTGCCTTTGCGGTGGGCCGGCGGATGAACAACGGGTTTTCCGTAAAGGGAGTCAAACTCGTTTTTCGGGATATCCCAGCCCGGACTGGGGTTATAATATGACGGCATAATCTCCCTTTTGTCCCAGGCTTCTGATTCTACCGCATTCTCCGACTCGACACGGATCCTCGCCTTCAGCCTTATGTCCCTTGAAGATGCGCCCGCCAGTATCTCGAACTCGCCGGATTCCACCTTCCATTCCTTTGAAATGGTATCGTAGAAGGCAAAGGCCCGTTTGTCCAGCTGGAAACTGACCACTTTCTCCTCTCCGGGTTCAAGGCTTACCTTTGCGAACTCCTTCAGTTCTTTGTCCGGCCTGAAGATGGCGCTTTCAACATCCCTGACATAAACCTGGACGATTTCTTTCCCTGCCCTGGTTCCTTTATTCCTGACTTTGAAGCTGATGTTAAGCGTGTCATTCTCGTTAATCTGCTCCCGGTCCAGGACCAGGTCGCTGTATTCAAAACTCGTATAGGACAGGCCGTGGCCGAACGGGAACAGAGGTTCCACGCCGGCCTTGTCATAAAAGCGGTAGCCCACATAAATGCTCTCACGGTACTCGACAGCCTTTGGACCCATGGGGAACCAGGGCGTTGCCGGGCAATCCTCAAGCTTTTTGGGGAAGGACTCTGCCAGCTTACCGCTCGGATTAACCTCACCGTAAAGAAGCCTCCAGAGCGCCGTACCTCCTCCCTGTCCAGACAGGTATAGCTCCAGGACCGCCTTAACCCGGTCTATCCATGGCATTTCAACCGGCGCGCCGTTGCACAGGACAACCACTACATTGGGATTAGCCTTTGCCACCTCCTCGATAAGCTGGTTGTGGGAAGGCGGCATTCTCATATGTGTCCTGTCAAACCCTTCAGACTCGTAGTCATCGGTAAGCCCGGCCATGATCACTGCCACATCCGCCGACCTGGCAGCAACGCAGGCTTCATCGATAAGGTCCCGCCTGGGCCGGTCCGACTTGATGTCATAACCTCTTGCATATGTAATTGATGTATGGTAAGGAAGCTTAATACCCTGGTCATAGGCATTGTCCAGTCTCCATGGATTTACCTGCGAACTTCCGGCTCCCTGGTATCGCGGCTGCTTCGCAAACTCACCTATCAATGCGACTCTCATTCCATGTTTGAGAGGCAGGATGCCATCCTCGTTCTTAAGGAGCACCGCACCCTCGGTTGCCGCCCGTATTGCCAGTTCATGGTGTGCATCCCTGTCAAAACGGTAATCATCCTTCCTGTTGGCCTTATACATGAGGATAAGCCTGATAAGCCTTGCCACGGTCTCATCCAGGACCGATTCATCCAGTTCTCCCGACTTTACGGCGTCCACGATAGCCTGGTCGTTTTCAGGACCGACTCCGGGCATCTCCAGGTCAAGCCCGGCCTTCAGGCCGGCCACCCTGTCGCTGACAGCGCCCCAGTCCGATACCACAACTCCTTCAAATCCCCATTCGTCCCTGAGGATCTCAGTCAGAAGCAGGCGGTTCTGGCTGCCGAATGTTCCGTTGACTTTGTTATAGCAGCACATTACGGTCTGGGGTTTCGCGTTCTTTACCGCCCGTTCGAATCCGGCCAGGTATATCTCACGCAAAGCCCTTTCATCCACAATGGCATCGATGGTCATGCGGTTGCTTTCCTGGTTGTTGGCGGCATAATGTTTCAGCGATGTGCCCGCCCCTTTTGACTGGACCCCCTGTATCCAAGCTCCTGCCAACTCGCCGGAGAGGAAGGGATCCTCAGAAAAGTACTCGAAATTGCGGCCGCACAGAGGTGAACGCTTGATGTTTGCACCGGGACCCAGAAGGACTCCGACATCCTCCTGCAGGCATTCCTCGCCCAGCGCCTCTCCCACTTGGTGCAGAAGGTCCCTGTCCCAGGAAGATGCCAGGCAGGATGCCGTGGGAAAACAGGTTGCCTCATAGCTTCCACCGGAGAAGTCCTTCGACTGTTTTTGTTTTCTCAATCCGTGGGGACCATCGGCAAGCATGACCGATGGCAATCCCGCCTTCTCAATGGCCTCGGTATACCAGAAATCTTTGCCTGAACAGAGAGAAGCCTTTTCCTGAAGAGTCATCCGGTCGATGATTTCCCTGATCTCCTTTTCCATTGCAATCCCCCTCATAATGCATTTTTTACCCAGCCCTGTTCTGATTATACCATATAATCACTGGCCGGAATTCCATCATGGCGCCCGGGGCTATGGGGGTATAGAGAGGATATAATATATAAGGAATTGCATTACAGGATAAGCAGGCTGACTCCCATGAGGGCCATTCCTCCAATGAGACCCAGGATGGAGAGATGGTGTTCGCCATATTCCCTGGCGGTAGGGAGCAGTTCATCAAACGATATATATACCATGATCCCTGCCACTGCGGCGAAGACAATGCCAAAGATCGTGTCATTTATAAACGGAGCCAGTACCAGCCACGCTTTCACGGCTCCCAGCGGTTCTGCCAGACCCGACAGCAAGGAGAGTAAAAATGCCTTTTTCCTGCTGCCGGTAGCACTGTAGTAAGGAACAGAGAGTGCTATACCCTCAGGGATATTATGTATGGCCACCGCAATGGCGATTATTATGCCCATAGCCTTTGAATCAATACCGGAAACGAAGGTCGCCAGGCCTTCGGGAAAGTTGTGGACCGACATGGCAATAGCGGTCATAACGCTTGTTCTCAGCAATTTTTCTTTTTTGGGATCCCTGTCGTACTGGTGTACATCCTCTATCTTGCGCGCTTCGTGGGGGTTCTGAAACTCGGGCACCAGCTTATCAATGAGCGCTATCAGGCCGATTCCCAAAAAGAACGACAACAGGACAATCCAATCCCCCATGTTCCCGCCCATGCCTGCGATCAGGCGGGATCTTGCCTCGGGATAGATTTCAATAAAGGAAACAAAGATCATGACACCTGCAGAAAAGCCCAGCGCCACGGACAGGTATTTGGGGTTTGTTCTCCTGAAAAGGAGGACAAAGAGTCCGCCAAGGCCTGTTGACAACCCGGCGAATAATGAAAGTCCCAATGCAAACAGTACGTTATTCTCCCCCATAGAAACCAATCCTCCGTTGCGCTTCTTCAGTGTATCACGGTAAGTAAACTCAGCTAAATGGCAGATAAACAGCAGCTATTTATCTGCACCGGTATGGTCCTGCTCCTTCGGACAGTCATTACGGATCGGCAATTCGGTCAGACGATCCATGGTACGCGGGCTGACGCCATGCCCCATGCGACTTAGTTAGTCTCTTCTAACATTATAGTCCATCCTTCCGGTAAGTCAAGCCGGGCGCAACGAATGGTATAAAAAAGGAGGTACATCGTACCTCCTGCAATAAAAACACCGCTTACTTGCTGATTAGTTGATCTATCCTCTTCTGGTCAAACCCTACTACAATCTGCCCGTCAATATCAAGAACCGGTACGCCTCTCTGTCCGGATTTCCGTATCATCTCCATGGCGCCCAACTGGTCCCTTGATACATCGATATCTTCAAAAGCTATATCTTTCGATTTGAGGTAATCCTTCGCCATAATACACCACGGGCATGTGGGTGTAGAATAAACCTTCACAGTCATATGATTCCCTCCTTGTTATGCAGACTGAACAGGGATCAATATACCCCCTATGGGTATATCATATCATAATCCCTCGAAATTTGCAAATTTACTAGTGTTACTTTGTCACAAAATATCCTGCCTTGTTTCCGGCAGGATAACACCGGTCAAATCATGGAATGGCAGAACGGCATAATATCAGTCAGTAAATCGGATAAAGCTTTCCATGGTTTTTTTGAGTTCCGCCATTGCCTTTTCCCTGTCCTGCATCGAAAGCGCATTCTCCAGGCATGACATGGCATGATACTCCAGGATAAGGCTTCCTACCCTGTGGAGCGCAGCCCGGGCTGCAGCGATCTGTGTCAGTATATCCCTGCAGGGCTTTCCTTCGGCTACCATTCTTTGTATGCCCTTTACCTGTCCCTCAATCCTGTTGAGCCTTTTTATGATGTCCTCTTCAGGCTTTCCGGCATTAACTGGCATAATCATTCCTCCATATCCAGCATGACATTATTTTACCTGATAATGGACATGCCATCAAACATAAACCGCCCTTTTCCGTGGAAGTATAAACTATGGCTGTCGAATTGATTTAATATTGTTATATATTTGTAATCATTTTATTTTTGAAAACCTTATTGTATAATCCATTGATATGTGGTATATTTCTTATTATAAACATCGGAATAGTGGTAATTATAATTATGGGGATATTTTTCTTGAAAGGGAGGATTTCTAATGAGGTATAGATTTGCATTTCTGCTCCTGGCCTTGACAGTGCTGGTTATGGCAGGCTGCGGCGCGGGGCCTGCTCCCAACACCAATACGCCGCCTTCCGGTTCAGCCAGTCCCGATGCCTATACAACGGCATCCCTGGTAAATGACGCGGCGGGTTTTGAAAAAGCCATCAGCAAGAACGGTGTCTGGATCATCTGCCTGCTGAATGACCTCACCATTGACAAGGAGCTTGTCCTTGACGGCGAGTTCACCAACGGCAGGAAGGATGACAAGGGCAACGATATTATCCAGAGGAAGATTGCCCTCTATGAGCAGGACCAGAACCGCAACATCACGGCCAGGTATACCCTCACAGTTCCGAAGCTGACCATCAACAGCCCGAATGCCAGCATCCAGCATGGAACCTTCAAGGGCGACCTCTATGTAAACGCACCCAACTTCCAGTTGGTGGACACCACGGTTGAAGGCAATATTTACTTCTCCTCTGATGAGATCAAGAACAGCTTCACCATGGACGAAGACAGCAAGGTAACAGGCGAACAGAAAGTCGGCAACTCTAACGCGATCAAGGGATAGCACAAAGGCGGCGGAACAAATCGGCACAGTAAGTCTCTGACATGCCAGGAGGGCTGCGGTTAATGCAGCCCTCATTTGCATGCTATTCTTTCAGCCCGGTATAGATCAGTATGGCATCCCTCAGGAAAGCGGCCGTTCCGGGCTGATCCTTGTCATAGTAGGCCCTGAACCTCTCATCTTCCACATACATCCGGGCTAATCCCGCATGGGCTTCCCCGGAATACTCATCCCAAAAGAAGCACAGCCATTTCCGATGCAGATCGGCAGCCTTCTGGGCAAGCTCCCCGGCAGGATCGCCGGTCTTTACCGCAGCACGGAGGGTTTCGGCCAGTTCCCTGGAAAGAGATTCCAATTCCTCATGCTGTTCTTTTGTCATGTTCAAGACTTTCCGGTTTGCCCTGTCCACAGCCTCATCGCCGTACTTATCACGGGCTTCCCTGCCGTATTTCTCCTCATTTTCCTCAACAAGTTTCTGTTTGAAACCGATAAACTTTTCCTGGTCACTCATGGCAATTCTCCCTTCGCATGCCTCAATGGTCTTCTCCACATTAATCAGCAGAAGATCCAGTTGGGCTCTTTTCTCCAGAAGCTTCTCACGGTGTTCCCTGAGCGCCTGCACCCTGTCAAAGGAGGGTGAGGAGATTACCTCCCTTATTGCTTCAAGGCTCATGCCAAGCTCCCTGTAAAAAAGGATCTGCTGGAGCCTGTCAACCTCCTTTGGCCCGTAGATGCGGTATCCCGATGAGTTGATCCTGGCCGGCCTGAGAAGGCCAATCTCATCATAGTACCGAAGGGTCCTGGTGCTCACGCCTGCCATCCTGCCCAGTTTCTGAATGGTGTATTCCATGATTTCGCCTCCGGGAACAATCTTACACCTTTACGTTACGTTAATGTCAACTGTTTATTTCAGGGAAACTGCCGCCCATGATCAGATGCCCGAAACAGTGAGGATGTAATCATATCCCGGCATGGCTTGCGCGGATTTGCGGTCCTTCATGAAAACCGGGTTTTTCCCCTGGTGCAGCCCGGCCAGCCATATATGGCAGCATGCGATGCCAATGTCTATCCTGTTGAACTTCTCATAAAACTTGCCCGTCAGGCGGTTCAGGCTCCTGCAAAAGACATGGATCATGTCCCCGCTCCTTATAAAATACCAGGGCTGGCTGTTGGTGGAGGAAGGCGCAAACCTCGCCGCTTCAAGGACGGGATCCTCCGGGACATTAGCTATCTTATCGAGCGGTTTCCTGTTGAATTCCGACAGGCTCTCCCGGTGCGGGGAACCCATTGGTTTTCCAAAGGCCATGGCGATCACAAAGTCCATGCCTTCCTTAACGGGTATTCCCCTGGACGGTCTCGCAAAACCTACCCAGCATGATCCCAGTCCCATGGACGACAGGGCCAGATCCATCTGCTGCAGGATGAAACCGGCGTTTTCCAGGTATCCTTCCGAGTTCTCAGATGAGAGTACAAGATAATGGGGAGCCTTTATCGCGAAAATTCCCCGGATGGAATCGCCCGGAACAATACTGATGTCGGTACGGATATCATAAAGAGGTTTCAAACCGGGAATGAAACTTGTTATCTCTTCGGTTGCAGCAGCCTCAAGGGGCAATGTCTCATAACTGCGTACCGATTTTCTCCTGAAAATGGACTGGTAGAGCTTTCCGATACCCATTGCATCATCTCCTTTTCATGGTATAATTATATACCAAATCATGCAGCCTGAAGCCCGCCTGTTTTATACCCATTTCCAGAAGATGATTCACACGCGGGCGCAGTTATGAGATAATTGGGAACAAACCGACAAATGCCCATGGCTTCCCTTGATGGATTACAGATCATGGGCCGGAAGAAAGGGTCGTGCCGCCGTGGATATTTTCCTGCAATCGTTTATAATCGGGTTTTCCGGTGCAATGATGCCCGGTTCCCTGCTTACATATACCATTGATAAAAGCATGAAATCGGGACCAAAGGCCGGGGTGTTGGTGTCCTTAGGCCACGCTCTCCTGGAACTGGCCCTGGTCATTCTCCTCTTTTTTGGGATCGGAAAATACCTCGAAACTCCTGTGGCCCAGACCATAATCGGCATCCTGGGCGGGGCAGTGCTCGTCTTTTTTGGCGTCGGCATGATCAAGGATGTAGTCCGTGGCAGGATCAATATTGAAATGAAGGAATCATCATCCTCCAAAAGCGGCGGGATAATCCTTGGAAGCGCCCTGGTAAGCGCCTCCAACCCTTATTTTTCGTTTTGGTGGGCAACCGTCGGCCTGGGATATATGATGTACGCAAACAACCTGCTGGGGCTGGCAGGCGTCGCGCTGTTCTACACCGGTCATATACTGTCCGACTTTACATGGTATACGTTTGTATCCTTCGTGATAGGCAAGACCAGGAAGTTCATCAGCATGAAAGTCTACAGGATAGTTATTGCCGTGCTGGGAGCCGTGCTCGTCGTCTTCGGCATAGTCTTCATGGTTCCGGCGGCAAAAACGGCACTCAGCCTTATAAAGCCTTAAGCGAAGATTATATGATCCCGCTCACCATCCTGGCATCCTTCCCGTATCCTTCCTGACGGGTCTGGCCGCCGTGCCGGCCATTCATCAGATCATCCATTGCCCTGGACAGCATGAGCTTGATCCTGTTGAGCTGGTTGACCTCGCTGGCGCCTGGATCGTAATCAATGGCCACTATATTGGTGCCGGGATAAACCCTTTTAAGTTCCTTGATCATGCCTTTCCCGGTAACATGATTGGGCAGGCATGCGAAGGGCTGCATGCAGATGATATTCCTGACGCCTTTTTTTATCAGTTCAACCATTTCCCCGGTGAGGAGCCACCCTTCGCCGGCCTGATGACCGATGTCCAGGACAGTTTTCGCTCCCTTCGCTATGCTTTCGATGGTTTCGGGCTCGTAGAACCGTTTACTGGCCGAAAGCGCCTCACGGTATACCTTCCTGAAATACTCGATGATCCTGATGGCTGCCTTTCCCAGGAGTTGCGCCGATTTACTGCCCGAAAGATACCTGTACTTGTAATCCTGGTTATATGCGCAGTACAGGAGAAAGTCGGTCAGGCCGGGCATTACCGCCTCCGCTCCCTCATCTTCCACAATCCTGACCACGTTGTTATTGGCTGTGGGATGGAACTTCACGAGTATTTCGCCCACCAGCCCGACCTTGGGTTTTACGGCATTCACTATCTCAAGCCTGTCGAACTCATCCACGATTCCCTCGATATTGTTCCGGAACGTCGGCATTTCTGCTCCTTCCAATGAGTGCTTGCAGGTTTCAACCCATTTTTCGTACAGGGCATTGGCAGATCCTTTAATCTTCTCATACGGCCTCACCCTGTATAGCACGTTCATGAGAAGATCCCCATAGATAAGGCCCATAATAGCCCGCTTCAGAAGCCCGAGGGTAATCCTGAAGCCAGGGTTCTTCTCTATGCCGTTTGCATTGAGCGATATTACCGGGATATGTCCGAAGCCCGCGTCCCTGAGGGCTTTTCTTAAAAATGCTATGTAATTGGTTGCCCTGCAGCATCCCCCGGTCTGGGTTATCATGACACTTGTATTGCCAGGATCATATTCTCCCGATTTCAAGGCCTTGATAATCTGCCCGACTACAATAATGGACGGGTAGCAGGCATCGTTGTTGACATATTTCAGTCCCTCGTCTATGGCCCCGTGGTCGATGGCGGGAAGGACTTCCACCTTATAGCCCGAAAGGTTGAAGGCCTCTTCCAGGAACTGAAAATGGATCGGGGACATCTCCGGGGCAAGTATGGTATGCTTTGCCCTGTGTTCCCGCAGGAAAGGAACCTTGACGAACCGGGCGGAAGTCACCTTTCCGGGAAGTTCTTTCCTCTCCCTTTCCAGGATGGCGGCTTTCAGGGAACGCAGCCTGATCCTCGCAGCTCCAAGGTTGTTGACCTCATCAATCTTGAGTAGGGTATAGATCCTGGACCGGGCACCCAGGATCTCCTGCACCTGGTCGGATGTAACTGCGTCCAGGCCGCAGCCGAAGGAATTAAGCTGCACCAGTTCAAGGTCCTTTTGGGTCGATACAAAGGAAGCAGCGGCGTACAGTCTTGAGTGATAGGCCCACTGGTCTACCACCCGCAGGGGTCGTTCCACTTTGCCCAGGTGGGCCACCGAGTCTTCGGTGAATACGGCCATTCCCAACGAATTGATCATTTCGGGAATCCCGTGGTTGATCTGGGGATCGATATGATAAGGCCTTCCGGCAAGCACAATCCCCTTAATGCCGTCTTCCCTCATCTTGCGAAGGGCTTCCTCACCCGCCCTGCGGATATCCCGTTTAAACGCCTCCTGTTCACGGGTGGCCTTTTCCACTCCCGCGGCGATCTCCTGCCTGCTGATATTGAAAACCGAAAGCTCCTGCCAAAGCCTTTTTATGAGCCTGTTTTTGTTATCATAGGGCAAAAAGGGCTTCAGGAACAGGATATTCTTCTCTCTCAGCGCATCCGCATTGTTCCTGATGACCTCGGGATAGGATGAAATGATGGGACAGTTGAAATGGTTGTCGGCATCCTTCTGTTCCTTAACCTCCCGCACGATGCACGGGTAAAATATAAAGTCGACGCCCTTTTCCACAAGGTCCATTATATGCCCGTGGGCCATCTTCGCCGGATAGCATACCGATTCCGAAGGAATGGTTTCCATGCCCTTCTCATAGAGCCCGGCGGATGACCGGCCCGACAGCTGAACCCTGAACCCCAGTTCGGTAAAGAAGGTAAACCAGAACGGATAGTTCTCATATATGTTCAGGACCCTGGGAATACCCACCACACCCCTGCGGGCTTCGGACCTGGCCAGGGGTTTGTAGCCAAACAGCCTCCTGTATTTATAATCAAACAGGTTGGGAAGCCTGTTCCGGCTCGCATCGCCGCCGGCTCCCCTCTCGCACCGGTTGCCCGATATGAAGCTCTCCCCGTTACCGAAGTCGTGCATGGTAAGAAGGCAGTTGTTGGCGCAGAGCCCGCATCGCGAAATGCGGCTGGACAGAACGAAGGCATTCAGCTGCTCAGCCTTTGCCATATGCGACACATAACCTTCCCGGTACCTCTCCCTTGCGATCAATGCCGCGCCGTACGCTCCCATGAGTCCGGCAATGTCGGGGCGTATGGCCTCTTTCCCGGTAAGAAGCTCGAAGCACCTCAACACGGCGTCGTTATGGAAGGTTCCGCCCTGGACGACAATCCTGCTGCCCAGTTCACCAGGATTCTTCATCTTGATTACTTTGAACAGGGCATTCCTGATGACAGAATAAGATAAACCTGCCGAGATATCCCCGAGGCTTGCACCTTCCTTTTGGGCCTGTTTGACCCGCGAATTCATAAACACCGTGCACCTGGACCCCAGGTCCACGGGGTTCTGCGCCATAAGCGCCTCCCTGGAAAATGATCCGATATCCATACCGAGGGAACTGGCGAAGGTATCCAGGAAAGACCCGCATCCCGAAGAACAGGCTTCATTGAGGAGTATGCTTTCAATAATGCCATCCCTTATCTTAAGGCATTTCATATCCTGCCCGCCGATATCCAGGATGAACTCGACACCGGGGCAGAAATGTTCCGCCGCCTTGTAATGGGCAATGGTTTCTATCTCACCGATATCTATTTTCAGTGCTGCCTTCAGCAGCGCCTCGCCATACCCTGTAACGGTGGATTGCGCAATCTCTATTCCGGCAGGAATCTGGCCGTACATATCCTTTAAAGCTTCAATGGTCGATTTTAAAGGATTTCCTCCATTGCTGCCATAATAGGCGTATATCAGGGCGCCTTCCTCATCAATAAGGGCTATCTTGGTGGTTGTGGAACCTGCGTCGATTCCCAGGAAGCATTTCCCGACGGCTTCATCGGGGCTGCGCCTCAATACGCTGTGGGCGGCATGCCGCTTTCTGAAGGCTTCATATTCCTGTTCGTCCCCGAAAAGCGGAGACAGCCGGGGGATTTCCGCGCATGCGATACCGGAACTCTTGCCAAGCCTGTCCATCAGGATTCCGAACCTCACCGGAGCCTGTCCGGACGCGGAGATGGCAGCGCCGACGGCTACAAACAACTGCGAGTTTTCAGGGACAACAACCTGGTCATCCTTAAGCCCAAGAGTTTCAATAAAACGCCTCCTCAGTTCGGGCAGGAAATGCAGTGGACCGCCCAGAAAGGCTACTTTACCCCGTATGGGTCTTCCGCACGCAAGCCCGCTGACGGTTTGGATCACAACGGCCTGGAAGATGGAAGCTGCAATGTCGTTTCTGTCGGCGCCCTCATTGAGCAGCGCCTGGACATCGGTTTTCGCGAAGACCCCGCATCTTGCGGCTACAGGATATATCACCTTGTGACGGCCAGCCATTTCATTTAGCCCGGCAGCATCCACCCTGAGCAGGGAGGCCATCTGGTCGATGAACGAACCCGTGCCTCCTGCGCAGGTGCCGTTCATCCTTTGCTCCAGGCCTCCGCTGAAATATGTAATCTTGGCGTCCTCCCCTCCCAGTTCGATAGCCGCATCGGTTTCAGGGTAAAGGCGGCTGATGGCCCTGGAAGCGGCAACCACCTCCTGCGTAAAGGGGACGTTTAGCTGCCTGGCGCTGTTCATTCCGCCGGAACCGGTAATGCTCATAACCACCTCGGCGTTTCCGATCATGAGCCAGATCTCATTGAAGATATCCCTGAGCTTCTTTCCGATCTCGGCAAAATGCCTCTCATATCTGCTGAAAACAATCTTATCGGCCTGGTCCAGTATAACTACCTTGATAGTGGTAGAACCAATATCAACGCCTATTCGATACATAACCGCAACCGACCTCACGTTTTATCCTTTGGCACCCGCTAATTATCTATTATAATACAAAAAAAAGAAAATACATAATGATCCTGGTCAGGATTTCCGGATGAACCGCAACCCCAATACCAGTCATGGATTATTGACCCTGCCGGCTCCCTTCCCCTTGCGGACCCTTGATGGCATGCATTTTCAAATAGCGTTCCGGCTTATCGGATGGTATAATTTTGGATAGGATTCATTTGCGTTGTTCATTGGGAAGACCAGTTCAACTCCTGGAAGAATCGGAGGTTCCAAGATGCCGGAAAGGATACTGACACCCTGCATTTTTACCATATTTGGCGGAACGGGCGACCTGACCCGCAGAAAACTGATACCCGCCCTGTATAACATGGCCGTGGATGGATTATTGCCCGATGAACTGGCAGTTGTGTGCGTGGGAAGAAGGCCCCTGGACACGCAGGAATACCGGGACAGCCTCCTGGCGTCGGTAACAAAGCATTCCCGTTATCCGGTAAGGACGGATAAATGGGAATGGCTCAGGGAAAGGATCCATTACTTCAGGATGGACCTCCCGGATTCCGAAGGGTATCCTTTACTGAAGGCATGGCTCGATGACCTGGATGAAAAGGCTGGCACACAGGGAAACAGGCTGTTTTACCTCGCGGTGGCCCCATCCCTCTTTGAGCCCATAGTTCTGAACCTCCACGGGAACGGGATGGTGACCAACAATGGATCATGGCAGAGGGTTGTCATTGAAAAACCCTTCGGCAGGGATCTCAGGTCAGCCTCTTTTCTTAACGGCGTTATTGAAAGCGTTTTCCCACCAGAGAATATATTCAGGATAGACCACTACCTGGGCAAGGAGATGCTCAGGAACCTGATGGTGATACGTTTCGGCAATGCAGTGTTTGAAAGTATCTGGAACAGCCGCTGCATCGACAACATCCAGATCACGGCGGCCGAGACCGATGGCGTTGAGAACCGCGCGGGCTATTATGAGAACTCCGGCGCCCTGAGGGACATGCTCCAGAGCCATCTTCTCCAGGTCCTGGCACTGGTGGCCATGGAGCCTCCCATAAACCTGGATTATAAATCCATCAGGGACGAGAAGGTGAAGTTCCTCCGGAGCCTGCTTAAGATGGATGACGAGGCTTTCAGGAATCATATCGTCCGCGGTCAGTACGGCGAGGCTTTGCTTGACGGTAAAATTATCCGGGGGTACCGCCAGGAAGCAGGAATCCATCCTGAGTCCAATACCGAGACCTTTATAGCCCTCAGGATCCTGGCGGGGAACTTCCGCTGGGGAGGAATGCCCTTCTATCTCAGGACCGGAAAAAGGCTGGCTAAAAAAACAACCTGTGTTGTACTGGAATTCAAGTCCATGCCCGAAATCCTGTATTTCAAGGAGTACAAGGGATTGCAGCCCAATCTGCTCGAGATACGCATACAGCCTGAAGAGGGGATCTCCTTCAGCTTCAACGCCAAAAAACCCGGTTCGGGAAACGAAATAAACACCGTAAAGATGGATTACTGCCAAAGCTGCGGCTATGAGAACAATTCGCCTGAAAGCTATGAGCGCCTGATAGCTGACGCGCTGCGGAACGACCAGACCCTCTTTACAAGCTGGGAGGAAATCGAAGCCTCATGGAGCTTTGTGGACAGCATAGCCAGGTCCTGGGAGAAAGAAACCGCGTCCTTCCCCAATTATATTCCCGGCACCTGGGGACCGGCCGCTTCAGATGAACTCCTGGCAAGGTACGGACACCATTGGTGGAATTTATAAAAGCAAACAGGGAACCATGGAGCATCCATGATTCCCTGCGTTTTTTAAACGCCCGCCCGGTTTTTTCAGCGCCGGGGCAGGCTTCCCGTCAGGAATTGGACTGGGTGTTGATATAGGTATCGGGTGCGTTGGTGGTCACAGGCGGGCTCACAACCGGCGCTGCCGACGGTTTCTTCATCTTGAGCAGCAGCAGGATAATAAGGATGATTGCGATAACCGGAACGATCCATACAGGGAACCCGCCTCCGCCCATCTTGAATACCGCCAGCACGCTTTCCCCTTCGAAGACGGCCACGTTGCCCTTCTCCAACTCCGCGCCCTCGGTGAGATACTCTATGGTTCCGGGGACAGTAACGGTTACATTCAAAATGCCGTATTCATCCCCTTCGGTCATGGGCAGATAAACCAGGTACAGGGCATCGGGGATATCCTCCGCGGCTACCGGTTTGTCCTTTTTATCCACCAGGTTATCCAGCCCGAATCCGCTTTCCTGGCGGTATGCCTTAACAGTGCCGAAGAATGCGCCCTCTTCCATCTCATTGATATCAGAAACGGAGATGGCAACTGTCATGGTCTTGTCCTTCTTGTTTTCCTTCACGTCTTTCAGCACTGCGACAGTCTTCCCTGCCCTGGTGTTGGTTTCCTCCACCGACTCCTTGAACGATTCCTCGATCTCGTCCACGGAGATAAAGCCCCCGAACTGGGATGTATCGATTATGTAGTTGATCTCGCATGAACCGTCCCTGTTTACCTTCAGTTCCACTGAAATACATCCGGAGAGTATGACTGCTGCCAATAAAACAGCCAGGATAACAAACAGGTTTCTTGTTGTTTTCATGGGCAAATCCTCCTAAAAACAAATCATGTCGGAAATACAGACACCCATGCCTCCCATGGGATGGTCCGCACTCATCTTATCACATATAAGTGCACCAATTCCATATATTATATAACACCCGCCTGATATTTCTCATGTCTTTTTCCGGAATGCCGCTCCGAAAAGTTTCACGGCTGCGCCGGCCATGAATAAACGGCGTCCGCCGGGTGAAAATATCAAATAGCCCCTTTTACGATTATGACGGCTGCATATTCCCCATGCACGGCAGACTTGAAGGAGTGACCATTATGAGGCCATCTAAAAAGGCTTTAGGAATATCCGCACTGGCGCTTGCGCTGGCATTCCTGCTTTTTTCGTCATGCGGCCAGACTAAGGAACAGGAAAACCAGGAACAGCAGAAGCAGGAGCAAGAGAAGGTAATAAAGGCCCTTGAAGAGATAGAAACTGTGAACGAATCCATTATCCAGCTCCTGGACGGCCCCGTGAATCCGGGGAAAGAGGAAAGCCGGGACCCGCAGGGCAGGAAACAGGAGGACCAGCAGCAAGGCAAGGAACAACAGGGAAAAGAACAGCAGGGTGAAGGACAGGAAAAAGGGAAGGAACAGCAAGGCAAGGAACAGCAACAGGGAGAGGCACAGCAGGGCAAGCAGCCGGGTGAGGAACAGCAGCAGGATCAACAGCAAGGCGGGGAACAACAGGATCAGCAGCAGGGAAAGGAAGCCCGGAACCAAAAGCCCCAGGATGATATATGGGATGATGTGGACAAGAGTATTATAGAGCTTCACTCCCTGTTCAACGAATACATCCCGGCAGCCGCCAAGCTTGGCGCAAGCACCGAACTTGGCGCCAATGCCAGCAATACACTCAACCAGCTTACCAAAAAGGCCGAAGCCAAAAACCAGAATGAGGTTTTAACCGAAGCCAACAACCTATTTAAGGCCATCTGCGACTATTATGTCCTGCACCAGGACAAAAGGGCGCCTGCCAAGATCCTTCTGTTCCATGCCCGCAGGGTCATGCTGTCGGCAAAGGTTGGAGACTGGCAGACAGCAGCTGCCGCCATGAACGACCTGGAAGAAAACTGGAACGGGCAAAAAAATACTTACGGCGACAAACAAAAGGATACGGCAGCCATGCTGGACCTTTCGGTTGCCAACCTTGCAGGGGCAGTCGCGGAGAAAAACCAGAACCTTACGGCTATTAAAGGGCTTATCGTTATCACGAACATCTCCGAGTTGGAAAAAAGCCTGAAAGAAAAGTAAAACAACTGTTGTCTGTTTATATCGAATATGGTATCATGCCTCACAGGGCTTTGAATCCCGGATAAGGGAAAGCCATGCCATCGATGAACGGACAATGGGAGGATTAAACATGTCATTTGTTCAGGAATGGGCCGCTAATATACGTGAAATGCCGCCCATCTATCATTTTGTTTTTGTTTTCATCATTTCCATGATTCCGCTTATAGAACAGCGCGGCTCCATTCCCATCGGCATAGCCCTTTTCGGGATGAACCCGTTTACGGCTTTCCTGGTAAGTTTACTGGGCAGCCTCATACCGTGCCCGATCATTTTGCTGGCATTCAATGCGGTTTATAACTGGATGAGGAAGTATAACTTATTTAAAGGTTTTTGTGATTTCCTGGACAGGAAGGTCAGAAAGAATTCGCCCAGGATTGAGAAGTACAAGGAGATCGGTCTCATCACATTTGTGGGCATTCCCCTGCCCACAACCGGCGTATGGACCGGCAGCCTGATTGCAGCCGTCCTGGGTCTCAAATTCAGTAAGTCGGTTGTCTGTGTCACGCTTGGGGCACTTATTTCCGCGATTGCAATAACAGCGCTTGTGGTAACGGCAGGCTGGCTGCTGTGAAATGGTGAAGCAAACGTAAATAAAGCGCCCGGATTTGTGGTCCGGACGCTTTTTTGCATTATATGCCTCATCCTCTGGATTTTCTCTTGGAGATAACGTCAAATGCCACGGCGATCAGAAGAACCAGGCCCTTGATGGTCATCTGCATGTCAATTCCTACGCCCATGATACTCATACCGTTGTTCAGAACGCCCATGACCAGGGCCCCGATGATGGCACCAATAACCGTTCCCACACCGCCGGTAACCGACGCTCCGCCGATAAAGCAGGCAGCGATGGCATCCAGTTCGAAGTTCTGCCCCGCCACAGGAGAGGCTGAATTGATGCGCGAGGAGAAGCTGATCCCGGCAATGGTAGCCAGTACAGCCATGTTGACGTATGTAAAGAACAGTACCTTATTGGTATTTACACCGGAAAGCCTGGCCGCTTTCTCATTTCCGCCCATGGCATAGATATAGCGTCCGGGCGCCGTATTCTGCGTAAACACGGTATATCCAGCGACCAGGGTTGCGATTATGACAAATATAACGGGTATGCCCTTGTACGCCGAGAGCCAGTAGGAAAGGAGCATTATGCCGCACACGACGATGATGGCCTGGATTATGAAGAACAGTGTGGGTGAGTTCTCAAAACCATAGCCGGCACGTTCCTTGCGCTTTTTTATTGCCATGATGACATACAGCAATGAAAACACTATACCCACAACAATGGTGGTCACATTGAAGCCGGCGCCGAAGAAATTAAGGAAGTCGGGAATGAAACCGCCGCTTATTACCTGGTACTCCTTGGGATAGGGAGCCAGCGTCAAACCCCTGAGGATGGTATTGGTCAGCCCCCTGAATATCAGCATGCCGGCCAGGGTGACGATAAAGGCCGGTATACGTACATATGCTATCCAGAATCCCTGCCAGATACCAATGATAAGGCCCACTGCAAGGGTGATAAGGAGCGCCGGGAACATGGGCATTTTCATATCAATCATCAGGGTACCGGAAACCGCGCCGACAAATGCAACCACTGATCCCACAGAAAGGTCTATATTGCCTCCGGTCAGTATACAAAGGGTCATACCGATCGCCAGAATCAGCACATAGCTGTTCTGGAGAACAAGGTTGGTGACATTCATCGGATAGAGCAGTATTCCGCCCGTAGCGATCTGGAAGAAGATCATTATGACCACCAGGGCTATGAGCATGGCATACTGGCGCAGATTATTCTTAATAGTTTTGCCGATGTTCTCCATAGGTCAAGATACCTCCCTGTTACTCTGCATAATGCATTTCATTATACTTTCCGAAGAGGCTTCCTCCCGGGTCAGCTCACCCACAATACGCCCGTCATTCATGACATATATCCTGTCACAGATCCCAAGGATCTCGGGTAGTTCGGATGAAATGAAGATGATGGATTTGCCTTCATCGGCAAGCTGGTTGATAATGGTATATATCTCGTATTTGGCGCCCACATCGATGCCGCGGGTTGGCTCATCCAGGATCAGAACATCGGGGCGGGAGAAAATCCACCTGCTCAGGACTACCTTCTGCTGGTTTCCTCCGGAAAGGTTGCCTGTTTTCTGAAGAATGCTCGATGATTTGATATCAAGCTTGGACCGGTACTCTTCGGCTACCAGGATCTCCCTGTTCTGGTCGATGAATGACCTTTTGCTGATCTTCTTAAGGCTGGGCAGCGTTATGTTGTGCCTGATATCATCGATAAGGATGAGCCCTGCCGATTTCCGGTCCTCCGTAAGGTATGAAACTCCATGGTCGATGGCGTCACGCACAGTATTGAACTGGACCGGTTTACCATCTTTAAATATCTGTCCTGATATGCGGGTTCCGTAAGCCTTGCCGAAAATGCTCATGGCAAATTCGGTCCTCCCGGCTCCCATGAGCCCGGATATACCCACAACCTCGCCGCGGCGCACCTTGATGTTAACATTCTTGATTACTTGTCTGTCGGGGATCAGCGGATGGTACACATTCCAGTCCCTGACTTCAAAAACCACATCCCCGATCTTGGGCTCCCTTTTGGGGAACCGGTTGACCAGGGTCCTTCCTACCATACCCTTTATTATCCGGTCTTCATCTATGACATCCACACCAACCTTAAGGGTTTCAATAGTCGCTCCGTCCCTCAGGATGGTGATGCTGTCCGCCACCTTCAGGATCTCATTGAGCTTGTGGGAAATCAGTATACAGGTTATGCCGTCTTTTTTCAATTCCAGAATCAGGTTAAGAAGATTGTTCGAATCCTCATCGTTCAAGGCAGCCGTTGGTTCATCCAGGATGAGAAGCTTTACTTTCTTGGCCAATGCCTTGGCAATTTCAACCAATTGCTGCTTGCCAACCCCGATATCCTTCACCAGGGTCTGGGCGTTTTCATTCAGTCTGACCTTTTTGAGGAGTTCCCTTGCTTCAAGCTGGGTCCGGTTCCAGTCTATAAAACCGCGCTTTTGGCGTTCATTTCCTAAAAACAGGTTTTCAGCTATGGACATGTAAGGCTGAAGGGCCAGTTCCTGGTGGATTATGGCGATACCCACTTTTTCACTGTCCTTTACATCCCTGAAAGCACACACTTTTCCATCAAAAACGATCTCCCCGCTGTAGGTACCGTACGGATAGATGCCGCTCAGGACATTCATGAGGGTTGATTTGCCTGCCCCGTTCTCACCGACCAGGGCATGTATTTCACCGGCTTCCACCTCGAAATTGACATTGTCAAGGGCCTTGACACCGGGAAATATCTTCGTGATATTCCGCATCTCCAGGATCGTTCCCAAGTTTCCTCATCCCCCTGTGTCTTTATTTTGCGACCTGGTGATGAACCCGAAAGGCTACCACCAAATAAACCCCACCCCGCTGGCATTCACGGATTGCAAGCGGGGATCCGGAAACATTGTAACATATATGATTATTTGGTTTGGAGACGGCAAAACATGGATTCTGCCGTCTCCAAAGAGGACACCCCGGGCGGGGGTGTCCTGAAAATCTGTTACTGGATGTCTTCCATCTTATAGTATCCGCTGTCGATGAGGAGTTCCTTGTAGTTGTTCTTGTCTGCGAATACGGGTTCACAGAGGTAAGACGGAACATTCTTCACACCGTTGTTATATGTCTCGGTGTCGTTCACGGGAACTTCCTTGCCCTGGAGTATGGCGTCAACCATCGTAACAACCTGCTTGGCAAGTGTCCTTGTGTCCTTGAACACCGACATGGACTGCTTGCCTTCGATCATGGCCTTTACGTTGGGCTTGTCGCAGTCCTGACCGGTGAGAACCGGGTAGGGCTTGTCAGCTGTGCCGTAGCCGTTGCTGTCCAGGGAAGCGACGATACCTATGGCAAGGCTGTCGTTGGGGGACAGAACAGCGTCAAGCTTTGCTCCGCCGGAGTAGTATGCCGTGATCAGGTTGTCCATCCTTGCCTGTGCAGTAGCCGATGTCCAGGCCGGAATAGCTATCTTTTCGAACTCGGTCTGCCCACTGAGAACTACGAGCTGCCCATTGTCTATGTACGGCTGAAGGATGCTCATTGCACCGCCATTGAAGAAGTATGCGTTGTTGTCATCGGGAGATCCGGCAAACAGTTCAATGTTGTAAGGCCCTTTTCCTTCCTTCAGGCCCAGGGCTTCTTCTATGTATGTTCCCTGGAGTACGCCCACCTTGAAGTTGTCAAAGGTCGCATAGTAGTCCACATTTTCAGTCTGCATGATAAGACGGTCATAAGCAATGACCTTGATCTTCTGCTCTGCAGCTTTCTTGAGAACATCGGTTAGGGATGAGCCGTCAATCGATGCGATAACAAGAACCTTGCAGCCTTTTGAGATCATGTTCTCAAGCTGCTGTATCTGCAGGTTGACATCGTTGTTGGCGAACTGGAGATCCACCTGGTAGCCCTTGGCTTCCAGTTCTTTCTTCATGTTTTCGCCGTCCTGGTTCCATCTCTGGAGCGACTGAGTCGGCATCGCAACACCGATGAGATTTTTTCCTCCCGGCCCGCCGCATCCGGTCAGTGTCAGCATACCGATCAGCAGGGTCAAAACAAGAAGCAATGACAGTTTCCTTTTCATTCTTGACTCCTCCATTCCTGTTTTTTGGCCTTAGACCTGTCTTAATTCTATATGAAGAAGTTTCCCTGATCTCTGGATATAATTAAGAAAATGCTGGGTAATTTACCCTTATTCCCAACTTTGCTTATATACGGGGATATTTTTAAGGTAAAAAATTTACAGTTCTGAAGCCTTCCCGACCTTCCCTTTGCATGGGCTATTCGATTTTGGGCCACCGGTCCTTCGGCACATTGATAAAGATGTCCTCCAGGCGGTGGAAGCCGTCCTTTACAATGGTATCCATCATATTGTCCACTGTTACGGCAATGGGTTCTATCTTGTAATAGGGAACCCTGTAAGTCCCGTCAAAAATGGTTTCATTCGTGTCCAGATCCTCGCCCTTAACCATTTTGACCGCAGCCTCCGCTGCGGCCTTGGCAAGCTTGTCTATAGGCTTGTATGCAGTCATGAGCTGTGTCCCCTCGACAACGCGCTGACATGCGGCAAGATCAGCGTCCTGGCCCACCACGGCCACTTTCCCGGCAAGCCTTTTCTCTGAAAGGGCCTCTATCGCTGCATGGGCAAGCGTATCATTGGACGCGATGATGGCATTGATCTCCACGCCATCTTCCAGGATTTCCTCCACGCATTTGAATGCATCTTCATAGGCCCAGTCGATGGCCGATGTTTCACCTACTATCCTT
>JAAXZX010000008.1 GCA_012719645.1 Clostridiaceae bacterium | reverse complement strand
TGCTTGTTTCCTTATTGTTCTGGATCGTGTCCGATGGCGTCCCGGCATTCATGGCTGTATTCTTTATGTCGCTGTTTCTCATCCTTTTATATTCGGCCTTTTACATAATACCCATATTGCGCTTTAAGGAAGAAAAGGTAAAAGAAATAACATACCGCTTTTCTGACGAAGGAATACAGATGGAAGGCGGCGATACCCTCGTAAAACTTGGCTGGAATAATTATAAAGCAGTTTTCATCACACCATCCATGTATATTTTCAAGCTTGGTCCGAGATCATACTGGGGTTTGCCCGCCGATGCCATTCCCGACAGGTTTGCATTTGACAGGCTCATATATTCGCAGAAAGAGAAGTCCGGACTTAAAGTAAAGGTTTTTTAGCGAAATAAAGCTGAAGCACTGGAATGGGAAGGAAGAGTAATAATTGAAACGTAATAACATGGCCATTGCCATTACGGCGCCCGTTCTTGTTCTCATTGATCAGGCTATCAAGACCGTTATCTCAAGGTGGTTTTTTGATAGGGAGTTCAGCATTATAGGCGATTACGTTCAGTTCAGACCAAAGCACAATACGAATTTATCCTGGATAAACTCATGGCTTGGCCTTGGGGTGGGTTTTATCCCGCATATTTTACTCAACATAGTTCTTCTCGTTCTTGCGGTTTACATATACAGGTACTGCAACAGCAGGCACAGGATAAGCAGGATCGCCGTTACGACCTTCATCCTCATTTTCGCCGCGGCGTTCTGTTCGCTGATTGATAAGGTCTTCTGGCCCGGCAGCCTCGACTATATCTACCTGAAAGGCCTTTTTACCTTTGACCTGAAAGATGTATATGTAACTGCATGCGAAGCGCTGTTGATAGTTCTTGTGATCAGGACAAACACAAGAAGACCTGAATTGCTGAAGTTTAGTGTGATCAGGCATACGGTTAAGGATTTCCTGAAATATGTCCGTGAGGATTTCCGCCGCTCCCCAAAAGCGGAAAAAGGTCTTTAAAACCTGGCGGAAGATTTATAAACGGCGATTATACGGTTAAGAGTATTGAAAGGGAAAAATCAGTCATAAAGGGCAATGATCAGGCGGAATACTGAACGGAAAGGAATGAATTATCATGGCGACAATTGAAAAAATCAACTACGACACATTTGAAGCCTCGCTTGCAAGGAGCAGGGAACTGGAAAAGGATATCCAGAGACAACCGGAAAAATATAGAGTTCTGTCAGGAGACAGGCCTACCGGAAGGCTGCACATCGGCCATCTTTTCGGGTCGATCCAGAACAGGGTGCGGCTCCACAGGCTGGGCGTTCCCATTTTTATAGTAATTGCCGACTACCAGGTCCTGACTGACAGGGACACCTTTGAGAATATTGCCGAGAATGTTCTTCAGCTTACTATCGACTACATGGCCGCAGGGATAGATCCAAACGACGGCAGGACATTCATTTTTCCCCACAGCCATGTACCCGAGCTGAACCAGCTTCTTTTACCGTTTTTGACCCTTGTGACGAATGCCGAACTGGATCGGAATCCCACGGTAAAGGAAGAGATTATCGCTTCGGGTCAAAAACGGATCAATGCGGGTATGTACACCTATCCCGTGCACCAGGCTGCAGATATCCTGTTCTGTAAAGCTACGGTGGTTCCCGTGGGCAAGGACCAGCTGCCCCATCTTGAGCTGACCAGGACCATTGCCAGAAGATTCAACTCAAGGTTTGCCGGCAATAAACCTGTTTTCCCCGAACCTCAGCCCCTATTGAGCGAAGCTCCCGTTATTCTTGGTCTGGACGGTTCCCAGAAGATGAGCAAGAGCAGGAACAATTCAATAATGTTAAGCGCCAGCGAGGATGAAACAGCACAGCTGATTAAAAAGGCAAAGACCGACCCCGACAGGAGGATCACATATGATCCTGTCAACAGGCCCGAGGTATCGAACCTGCTGTTAATCGCTTCCCTTGCAACAGGAAAGAAGCCGGAAGAAATTGCAGAGGAAATCGGAGACGGCGGTTCCGGCCAATTGAAAAAGATCCTTACCGAATCGCTCAACGAGTACCTCCGTCCCTTAAGAGCCCGCAGGAAGCAACTGGAGCAGAACCTGGACTATGTCCGCGGGGTGCTCCGCTCAGGCATAGCAGCGGCAAGGGAAGAAGCAATAAGAACGCTTGAGGAAGTAAGGGAAGTTATGAATATGAAAATATAGGCGCAGCATGGATATGATGAAGGTTTAAACTGCTGGAGGGAAAAATGAAGGTTATCGTTACAGATCTTGACGGCACGCTTTTAAGGCAGGACAAGAACATATCGGATCGGACCCTGAAGGCAATGAATGAGGTTGTAAACAGGGGGTTCAGGATTATCGTGGCTACAGCCCGGCCCAAAAGGGCTGTCCGGGGTATTATTCCTTCAAAGTTTCTTGATTATTACCTTATCTGCTATAACGGAGCGGAGATATATCACGGAGAACAACTCATACACAGCAATTACCTGAAAGCCGATGCAGTTAAGGACACTGTCCGGTGGTTTATGGAAAATTATCCGGGGATCAGGATATCCATCGAGATAATGGACCGGCTCTATGCCAACTTTGATGTCAGATTAATGACCGGCTGGCTCCCTGAATATACATATGTCGACTTCAACGATTTCGATTTCAAGCCTACAGCAAAGATACTGGTGGATCTTTGCGGAATTGATGATTTGAGCAGGATATACGGTATTCTGCCCGATGATTTCAAAATGGTTGTCACCGATAGCGGGACGCTTGGCCAGATTGCCCATAAAGACGTTTCAAAAATGAATGCCATCAGGGCTCTTTCAGAAATACTGGGCTTCAAATGTACCGATGTAATAGCGTTCGGCGACGATTACAACGATTTGGACATGATCAGGGAATGCGGCATGGGAATAGCGATGGGGAATGCCCCGGAGGAAGTGAAGAAGGCTGCTAAGAGGGTTACCGATACCAATGATAACGACGGTGTAGCCATGGAACTTGAAAATATAACAAGGCAGATGAAAGAATAGTGGACCCCAATGAAAAGAACGAGGTATTGGGTGCAGGCATGACCCAGTGGATAACAAAATAACAAGCTGAAGAGGAATTGTAATGAACAGGTTAAAGCTCATTTTGCCGATGCCGGAGCATAAGGACCAGATTATGGACTATAAGAGGGAGTTCATTGAGAATGGCGACAGCATGGATGGAACTGCCGGCCTGAACCGTTTTGACACTTTCGAGGAATGGTACGGCGCCGTATGTGACAATTCAAGGGAAGAAACGGTGAGGGAGGGTTTGGTTCCTGCAACCACATTATTGGCAGTCTCGGTTCACGATAACCGCCTGATCGGCATGATCGATATAAGGCATCGCCTGAACGGCTATTTGTACAATGTCGGCGGGCATATCGGGTACAGCGTGAGAAAATCGGAAAGGCGGAAGGGATACGCGACCGAAATGCTTGCTTTGGGCCTGAAGGAATGCGTAAAGCTTAATATCAAAAGGGTGCTGATCACCTGTGACAAGGACAATATAGCATCGGCAAAGACAATACTGAACAACGGCGGAGTGCCGGAAAACGAAATACAGCGTGGAGACCATACCATTCAAAGGTACTGGATTACGCTGGAATAGACATATTATTATATATGTATGTGAGGTTGATGGATGGATCCATATCAGGTACTTGATCTGGCAATCAGACGATGCAAATCCATACTTAAGGAAAATCTCGTCGGGATATACCTGCATGGGTCATTGGCCATGGGATGCTTTTCCAGGCAAAGCGGTATCGACTTCCTGATTGTTGTGAATGATCTTCCGGATTTCAAGACGAAGCGGCTTCTTGTTGATGAGCTTCTGCAGATAACCTGTGCCGCGTTTTATGTTATTTAAACACAACAGGATTCTGTCAAAACTTGAGGTAGGCAGCTGGGGGATTGAACATTCAAGAATTCAGCCACTTGCTGAAAAAGGCTGTTGGCGCGTACCAGGATCAGCCTGGTATTGAAGACTGGAACCATGAAGAGCTTATCAGTATCGTACGCGACAGCCTTGAAAACAACGGGCTGTTCCTGGTAAACCTGCTTTCAACAAAATCGGGCAGTCACAGAAAAGGCGTTGAAATAGAACCAGGAACCTTCATAGATGACAGCGGGACCGAGGCAGGCGTACCCCACCACTACTTTGATGAAGAGGGCATAAGAGACCTTTTTAAAAGCTGGAAGTTTCTGATATTATCAGAGCAGGTGAATACATATATAGAGACCGAGGATGAGTTTTACAAGACCAACCCGTTCCCCTATACGAAGTGGAACATTATTGTACAGAAGGTTTAGCAATATAAGGATGAGTATACGCAAAAGCATAGTTAGGAGGAAAGTCAATGAAGGATACAGTACTTTTGGTCGTAGATGTTCAGACAGCAATGGTTAAGCAGAATCCGTATCAAATAGAGCGGGTAGTGAGCAACATCAAGCGTTTGATCGCTTTTTGCAGGGATCAGGGAATTGAGGTCATTTATGTCCGCCACGACGATGGACCTGGAAGCGATTTGGAGAGGAATACCGAGGGATGGCAGATCTATAGTGAAATCAGTCCCCAGGGAGAAAAAATCTTTGACAAACAGCATAACAGTGCGTTTTTGCATACAGGGCTGAAAGAGTATCTTGATGAAAGAAATATCAGGAACATTATTCTTGTAGGGCTGCAAACCGAGTATTGCATTGATGCCACATGCAAAGCAGCATTTGAGTATGGCTACAACGTAATTATACCTGAGGAAACCAATACGACTTTCAGCAACAAGTATTTAAGCGCAAAGGAATTATATGAGTTTTATAATTTTGAGATCTGGAACAACCGCTTTGCGAAAATTGTTCCGATCAATGATTTAACAGGGGCATTTAATGGCTGAAAAGGGTGTTTGAGTTAACGCACCTGCAGAAACTGTGAGGTAAGAACATGAACAGGTTAGTGGGCAAGATAGGATCCCTGGTTACAGGAGTTTCAGTGCTGTCATTTGCCGTATCCATGATTGTGGCTCTTTTTTACCCGTCTACGTTTTACAGTTGCCTTGCCAGCATATTTATTGCCATCGGTTTTGTCCCGTTTATGTGCGCGCTTTACTCATTGAATGATAAGGATGAGTGCAGGGCCGCCGGGATATCAGGGATCGCTTTTGCAGCCATCTATGCCACGATTATCCTGTTGGTGTACTATGCGGAATGCACGACGGTAAGGATGAACAATTCCCTGAGCGATGAAGCTCTATCCATCATAAGTTACGGATACCTGGGCAGCCTGTTCTTCAATTATGATTTGCTGGGTTATGCCTTTATGGCTCTTTCTACATTCCTGGTTTCATTTACTGTGCAACCACGGAGCAGCAGCGACAAGGCTCTCAGGTGGATGCTCAGGATTCATGGCATATTCTTCTTTTCGTGCCTGATCGTGCCGTTGTTCCCGGTTTTCACAAGGGGAACGGGCAATATAATCGGAACGGTGCTGCTGGAGATATGGTGCGCCTACTTCCTGCCAATATGCGTACTCGGTTACAGGTACTTCGATCGTGCGGAGGACAGAAATCAGAATAAGGCGTAGGAGGATCACATATGACAAAATGTGAAATAACGGTGGAGCAGAAAAAAGCGAATATTGACCTGTACATAATCGTAATCCTGACAGCATTGGTTTTGGCAGTATATATGGGATTCCAGGGCTGGTTTGGCTCGTTTGCGAAGAATGCAGAAATACATATCTTGCTTCGAGTTCTGGTTATGGCTTGCATGCAGTTTGGTGTCGCCGGTTTAGGAATTACTGCGGTGATGCTCATAAGGAAGGAGAGTTTCAGGAAATATGGGCTTAAGTCGAAAGGAGCAATAAAGGTCTTCGTTTTTTTATGGAATGCGTTCTGAAAGAAGGGGGATTTAAGCATGGACAGGGAAATAGGGATTGCATACTGCGGATTGGCCTGCTGTGTATGCAGTATTAACGAAACCTGTGTGGGATGCAGGAATCAGGGCTGCAGGTTAGTGGACAGGTGCAGGAACTTCAACTGCTGCACGGAAAAGGGACTGGCGGGATGCTGGGAATGCGATGAATTTCCGTGTTCGGACAGTATGTTGGATTCAGTAAGAATAAGAGCCTTCGCAAGATTTGCAGGAGAATACGGGGAAGAGATGCTGATGGACTGCCTTGAGAGAAATGAGCGGGCAGGGATTATTTATCATTATGAAGGCGAACTTACAGGAGATTATGATAAGCTGTCAACCGAAGAGGATATAATGGCCCTGATCCTGAACGGCAAGGTGGAATAGCCTGAAAGGTATTTATAAGCATTGAAAAAAGATGTATAATTCTCCATAATGCGGATGGTGTGCATAACCGTTTATTCAAGGAGGATGAAAGTTATGAAAAAGCCTGGTATCGTGTTGCTGGTTGTCGTTATTATGCTGGCGCTGCTGGCAGGATGCAGTCTGAGCCGTCAAAGTATCAAATTTTCAAATGGCGTGTTTTTAAAGCTTACCTATTCTCCGGCGGGCGAGCTTCCGGTTTATGAACTGTTCCGCACCCATGCGGAGTTTTCATCTGACGGGACGGTAAGAGTCTATTGTGATGGTTTCGGCCAGGAATTCACTGATGAATATCCCGAGGAAACCGTACAGTTGGCAGAAGAGGATATAAAGGAGATAAAAGACGCTATCCTGAAAAATGATATCCTGTCATTACGTAATGACATAAGCTCCAAGTCTCTGGATGGAGACTATTACTACCTTACGGTGTATACTGATGATGGCGAGCACAGTACGGGCGGACTGAATGTTACGAATAAAAGTTTTTTGGCGGTTAAAGATCTCGCCTGGGACTTGGTGGAAAATGAAATATCAATGGTACGCGCATTAACAGCAGATATTCAGGAACAGGGCTATATAGAATTGTACAATCTGGACTGACGCAGAAAGCAGTGGGATTATATGTTTAGTGTTGACTGGCACTGAATGACTCATTGAAACTGGAGAAAATGTGCGGCAGAATGTGAAAGGCGGTTTTTAATGGTTTTCCCAATAATGGGAACCCTTATACGGTAAAATACAAGGGCCTTAGTCCAGATTGCAGGCACTTGCATATACACGAGTGGAAACAGCTGATAGAGGTATTGGAAGAAGTAAAAAGCGGACGTGCGTATTCCTGCCAGGAACCCAAAATGAATGACAAAAGGCTGAGTAAAGGAAGGGAAAAGCCCTGTAGTAACAAAGTTATGTTACGTTATGGCTTGTAAAGCAGCTTTTCGGCGATAGTATCCGGCTGAGGGGGTATTGGGCTATGAAATGGAATGACCTGGATATACCGTGGCAGGTATGTTTTGACCTGGAATGGGAGTCATTCAAAAAGGGTTCGGTCCCCATAGGTGCGGTTATTACCGACGAAAGGGGCTATATAATATCAAAGGGTCGCAACATGATCTTTGAAGACGGTGGAAGTCCCGGAGATGTTGCCCGCCATAAGATTGCCCATGCAGAACTGAACGCAATCATGAGGGTCAGCGAGTTTGATTATCCCGATATAAGAAAGTTCACCATATATTCAACATTCGAACCCTGCCCGATGTGTTTCGGAGCCATCGTTATGGCAAATATAAGAAATATCAGGTTTGCGGCGCGGGACAGGCTTGCCGGCGGAACAATACTGAACGGCGCGACTGATTATATCAGAAGCAAGAACATCAGTATAACAGGTCCTTTTGAAAAGATGGAAGAGGTGCAGATAGCCCTTCATACGGCTTTTGAGGTAATGAGAAACCCGAATTATGAAAGGCTGCTAAACGCCTGGAAACTGGACTGCCCGGCCGGAGTGGAAACGGGAATGAGACTGGCGCAGGATGGAGTTATAAAAGACATGATAGATGGGGATAAGACAGCATCCGATGTCTTTGACCTTGTAAGTGATTACCTGGGCGGGTAATTGAGTGTTTGCAAACAGAAACAAACGAAAATACCGGGCGAAAATATGAAAACAGCAGGACCTTTGCCCTGCTGTTTCGATGACTTGCTACTGTTGCTGGTTCTGCTGTGCTACGTCAACCTGTGGATACTGGTTGCCTGTGTAAGACTGAAATACTTTCTTAACTATATTACCGCCGATCGTGCCTGCCTGGCGTGCGGTAATGTCTCCGTTATAGCCCTGTTTCAGGTTAATTCCGAGTTGGTTGGCAATCTCATACTTCATGTTTGAAAACTGGGTTCTGCTTCTGCTGTTGTTGTTAGCCATTGTTTCACCTCCTCATCACTTATTATTGATGGTATCGCCGAATCTATAAGTAGAACCTTCTGGATAATTGCCAGATTATATGAACAGGTTGTTCGCAAACATGCGGTTGAAACGGTGACAGCAGATTTTTCAAGTTTTCATGCGTGTTATTATATATCTGACATCAAAATTGGGTTGACCTATATCATGTCCAAAATCCAAATGATATAATTTTATGAATGATGTGATATATGAGGTGTATTTGATGCTTTACCGCAAGCTTGGCAGGACTGGTGTCGATGTCGGTGTAATAGGAATGGGACTGGAACACATATGGCATGAAAGCCGCGAATATGTTGACAGGATAATGAATGAGGCCATTTCATGCGGAATAAACTATTTCGACCTGTTCATGCCAACCCCTGAGATCCGGGACAAAATTGGGATGGCTATCCGTGGAAAACGAGACAAGGTCATGTTCCAGGGGCATATTGGCTGTGCTGCGAAGGAAGGGGAGGAATACTACAGGACACGTGATCTTTCCATTTGCGAGGATTTTGTGAACCAGCTGCTTAAAAGGCTGCGGACCGACTATATTGATGTCCTTATACTTCATTTCGTGGATGATGATGAGGATTTCAAGCGGGTTTTTGAGTCCGGAGGCATGTTGGATCTTGCCCTGAGGTTTAAAAAGGAGGGCAAGGCCAGGTTTATAGGAATTAGCAGCCATCGGGTTTCTTCATCCTTAAAAGCGGTTGAAAGCGGTGTTATTGACGTGCTGATGTTCCCTGTCAATCCGGCTTTTGATATGTTGGAGGGCGATGCCGAAATTGAGTCGGCATGGAACGAAGAACCCTATAAAGAGCTGGAAGGGAAGAACTTTAAACCTTCTTCAGCAAGAAAAGAGCTATACATGGCCTGTGAAAGGAATGGAGTTGCCATCACTGCCATGAAGCCATACGCCTGCGGCTGGCTGTTCGATCCGAATAACCCAAGCTCCATGGTGTTAACCCCTCATCAATGTCTCAGCTATGCCCTTTCACAGCCCGGAGTATGCACGGTTCTTCCGGGATGCAAGACGGTTGAGCATATCAGGGAAGCTGTTTCATTCCTCGAAGCCAGCGAAGAGGATAAGGATTACAGCAGCGTGATAAGCAAAACCCGCTGGGATTTCAGGGGGGTCTGCATGTATTGCAGGCATTGTATGCCATGCCCGTCCGGAATAGACATCGCCGCTGTGACAAGGCTGGCTGACAGCGCAATAAACGGTCTTTCGGAAGATATGAAGGCGAAGTATGACACACTTCAAAGCAAGGCATCCGACTGCATCCAGTGCGGGATCTGCATGGAAAGATGCCCGTTCCAGGTCGATGTTATCAGGAATATGGAACGGGCCGTGAAGATATACGGCAAATAGACCGGTCATCATTTAGCGAAATGTACGAAGAACAGAACAATAAAAAGAAAGCCGGGAAGTGCGCAACCACCTGCGGGATGCGCATTTCTTTTTTGCAGGCATTAATATATGTCTTTTGAGAGATATTAAAAAGAGGATGGCATACTGGAAGTAAGAGGTGGGATGTTAGATGTCAGACGTGAGAAAAGCAAGCACGGCTTCGCAGCCATTATTATTCTCCAACCTCCAACTTCCTGCATCCAACATCTGAATTGGAAAGGTGGATCGGATGAAGAATAAAAAGATGCGCCATTACAAGTACCTGCTTGACCATCACAGGGAAGACCGGGAAGAATTGATCGACGATATGGAAGGGATTCGGATGGGGGAGTATGACAACTTCTACCTGGACGAACTGTCTGGCTACGACAACCATCCGGCCGAAATAGCGTCCGAACTTTATGATATGGAACATTACATGGCTTTGAAGAAGCTTCAGATGGATGAAGTAAAAAGCATCAAGAGGGCTGAAAAAAAGATGGAAGAAGGAACCTACGGCATATGCGAGCATTGCGGCAACGAGATTGACAGCAAGCGTCTTGAACTGCTCCCACAGGCCAGGCTGTGCATTGACTGCGCAAGGAAAGAGGAAAGGGAAACCATAAGCTCCAAGGAACAGACCATGAAAAAAAGGCCTTCAGAGGAGCAGGTGATCGAAGCCTGGGAACTGAACCGGGACGGTGTTCAAAACGAGGCGCTGGATGACCTGATGCATTATGGGTCGTCTTCGGACATCGAATAATCCCGGGTCAGCCGGAACAGGAAGGCGGAATACGGATAACAGATGGCGAATTATGAATAACAGATACCGGATGGTTTGCCATGTCTGCCTGGTTTCTCCTGCCTTGAACCGCGGCACGAACTGAAGTAATCTATAAATAAGTATTATGAAAAAGGCAGGAGGAAAAGAGTATGAAATTCAGGATCGCTCACGCCAATATCAATGTCACCGATATCAAAAGGTCGGTTGAGTTCTACGAAAAAGCGCTGGGACTCCACGAAGTAAAGCGGAAGGAAGCTTCTGACGGCAGCTTTATCCTTGTCTTTCTGGCGGATTATACCGACACATTCCAGATTGAGCTCACATGGCTCAGGGATAAGGAAGGCCCATATGATTTAGGCGACAACGAATCCCACATCGCCTTTGTCACAGACGATTTTGAGAAGGCCCATGCGCTGCATAAGGAGATGGGGTGCATCTGCTTTGAGAACGAGGCCATGGGGATATACTTTATTGAAGATCCCGACGGATACTGGCTCGAGATCATACCCCAGCGCTGATGCCCGAACCCTGAATCTAGCAGTATAAGAATCATTGCGCTCATCTGT
>JAAXZX010000076.1 GCA_012719645.1 Clostridiaceae bacterium | reverse complement strand
GACTGCAACCTCCATGCGCTGAGCTATGGTACACTTGTTTAAGTCACAACTCCCATGTAGGCGGAGACTGCAACTGTTATTGTCCCATACATAGCCCCTTTGTACTGCGTCACAACTCCCATGTAGGCGGAGACTGCAACCTCGTACACGGTGACAATACCTACCGTCGATAGCTGTCACAACTCCCATGTAGGCGGAGACTGCAACGGCTCATACCAGGTGATGATCAGGTATGCCTTTTCGTCACAACTCCCATGTAGGCGGAGACTGCAACTGTTAGGCTTTGATCCATAAAAGGGTCTGTGTAGTCACAACTCCCATGTGAGCGGAAACTGCAACTCAGCATTTCCCTCGCCTGTTTCAGCGCCTTGGTAGTTACAACTCCCATGCTGGCGGAAACTGAAACTGGTTCGTCATTTCAGACAATTGCGAAATTAACACCTTTTAGAAGTAAAACCGGCGAGGAAAGTACCTCGCCTTTGATGCAGTGTGATATTCAATAAGTGTTATGGTGTAGGAAAAAGAAGACAGGTCATAGATGTCTTTGGCCCATTTGCAGGCTATACCATAAGGCATATATAAGGTTGCTTTTTTAATGATAAAACCCCATCCGGACGATATATAGATTATAGGATACTGCGCATTGCTTCTTTATTGAGGGGTTATTGCGCAGCCCGATAAGTCACAGTGTCCGTATGGTATTTGCCCGATGCGTCAACAAGACGGGGTGTTGGTAATGAAGCGTGATCGCCTCATCAAAGTCCTGCTGCTGGCAGTTATATTCTTCCTGGTTATAAGGTTCGGCTTAATACCCCTGCTGACAGGAAGCTCCCTTAAAAGCTACCTGAACAAGCTTTCCGGCCAGAGGTACTCCTTTGCCCAAAACGAGTATGCCGTAATTGTCGTGGGTTCTGACCCGGAAGGCGTCGCGGCGGCTGTTTCCAGCGCAAGGACGGGCTTAAAGACCCTCCTGGTGACCGATGATCCCGACCTGGGCGGCTATATCAAGAGCAGCATGATTGTGGAAGTCAAGCCTGACGAGGGGATAATAGAAGGCAAGAAGGAGACCCTCAACAGGGGATTCTACAAGGAGCTTTTTGGAAGCCTGCGGGTGGGCTTTATCGCCCAGGATTATGTAAAGTCGGTTGAAAAGCTTGCCGGCAGGGAAAAGAACCTTAAAATACTGTACAACAGCAGGCTGACGGGTGTGGTGCTGGAGGGCAGGATTCTAAAGAGCATTAAGGTTAGTGTTGGCGGCGAGGAACAGACCCTGTCGGCCAGCATATTTATTGACGCCACCCAAAGGGGCGACCTCCTGGAGCTTTGCGAAGTGCCCTTTACCACTGGCTCGGGGGACATCGGCCTTCCCGGTACATATATGCCCCTCGAGTTCAACTACAAGGTTTCAGGCGTCAAATGGCAGGATATGAGGCAGATACAGAAGACCTCCGACTTTGTGGTGGAGTTCAGGGATGTGCTGATGGCCTACCAGCCCTACAACAAGCGGACAAAGATCGAGACCCCCACATTCATAGAGCAGTCCGAAGACCAGCTCATTATCCGCGGGATCAGGCAGTGGGGAGTAAACGTGGATGACCCGGAAGACCTGAAACAGGCATATGACGATGCTTTGGATGAGGCGACGATGCTTACCGCCTACCTGAAAACGGCCCTGGTGCCCTTCAGCGAGTGCAGGATAGCGGAGGTGCCCGATGAGCTGTTTATCCCTGAGTACAGGCATTATGAAGGCAGGTATACCCTGACTGTTACGGATATTCTGGAAAACAGGGATTTTGCCGGGAAAATAGCGCTTGCGTCCTCTCCTGTTGACGCAGGCAAGTTCGTGGGCAACGGGCTGAGCTACATCATAACCGATCCCAAGGTTTATGCCATCCCATTGGGCTGCATTGTTCCCGTCAACCTGGACAATGTACTCATGCCCGGAGCTAAGGCATCCTTCAGGTCCCTTGCGGCCACCAGCGCCGGATCTATTCCAACCAGGATCACCATGGGAGAGGCGTCGGGACTTACTGCAGCCTGGAGTTTTCTCAGCCAGAAGACGCCGGCTGATATCCTGGATATGAAGCCGGAAGAGATTAAAAGCTTTGAAGATTATCTTAAAAAAGGCGGCATCTACCTTCGTGATGTTTCAGAAAGCCTTACCGACGCTTCCACCGGACAGCCCCTGGCAGACTCCTGGGCTTATCCATATATCCGGGAACTGGCCGAATACGGCCTGATCGCCGGAGGCAGCAACAATGATTTCAGGCTCGACAGTGAAAGCAGTTGCGATGTCCTGGCAATCCTGCTTAAAAACGCCATAGTCAAGATATCGCCGAGCGCCTACAGTTTCAGGATAGGAACCGCGCTTGAGGCTTATGAAACCAGTGACAGGCTGACTGGAGAAAAGGCGGCCGCAATGATCCTTGATGTGCTCGGAGTCTTCTATGAGCCCGGTAAAGCTTTTGAAACCGCGTCGGGCCTGGATGTTTTCCGGAAGGTTCCTGAAGGAAAGCTGGCCAAAAACGGTGGCATTACCATGGATGCGGTTTATTGCCTCGCGGTTGAAACCGCGCTGGCTGTGAAATAGACAATAAAAGCTTCTCTTATGAGAAGCTTTTTTCATCTGGCTCCGGGTGGAGACGCCTTTTTACTGACAGCAGTATGAACCGCGGCAAATCCAGCATCCTGCGGAAGCGTCGCGGTTCTTTGATTAGCCTGAACAGCCATTCAAGGCCGGCCCGCCTCATGAACTCAGGCGCCAGGGAAGCAGTACCGGCCAGCACGTCTATACTTCCGCCCACTCCCATCGCTGCCTTGCAGTTGAGCCTGGGGGCGTTCCTGTGGATCCATTTTTCCTGCTTTGGCGCGCCGAGCCCCACCAGCAGGATTTCAGCGCCGCTGTCGTTGATTTTATCTATAATTGAATCCTCTTCTTCGGCATCAAAATAGCCATGGTGCGTGCCTTTGACCTCTGCCAGCGGGTACCGGGACATGATGTTTTGGGCGGCCATTTCGGCAACGCCGGGCTTGGCGCCTAATATGAAGAAGCTGACAGGTCTTTTCTCCGTGTATTCCAGGACCCTTTTAACCAGGTCGATCCCCGACACCTTCTCTTTAAGGGGTCTTCCCAGTATCCTGGAGGCAAGCACCACTCCTGCCCCGTCGGCTATGAGAAGGTCGGCCTGGTTGAGGATTTCCTTAAGCTCGGAATCCCTCTGGGCCTGCATCATGATCTCCGAGTTGGGGGTGTATATCTTCGCAGCCCCGGCCCCGTCAAGCCTGCCTACCACATATTCAAGAGCCTCGTCCATGGTGACATTGTCCATCTTGACACCATGGATATTTATTTTCTCCATCCGGGCTTCCACCTTTGTCAACCACTCATATGTTCAGGATTTCTGAACATACTATAGTGTAAGCCAAAAACGGTCTTGCCGCAAGGACTCATTTGCCGCCCGAGGCGGCGATCAGCGTCCGGCGCCCATCTTATGGACGGCAGGAATTGAAGGGTGTTCGCATGAAGATATGTGTAATCGGCCTTGGATATGTTGGACTTCCCACAGCGGCCATGTTTGCCGCAAACGGCCATTACGTGGTTGGGGTCGATGTCTGTGACAGGATTCTTAAAGCCCTGGGCAGAGGGGAGACCTTCATCTGCGAGCCCGGGCTTGGGGAGGCGGTCCGCTGGGCTGTTTCGGAAGGAAGGCTCATTGCGAGGGAAGATCCCGAGCCTGCCGATGCGTACATAATCTGCGTGCCGACACCCATAAACCCGGACCACTCGGCCGACCTGAGCTATATAGAGCGGGCTGTGCGCTCTATACTGCCCTGTGTAAGGAAAGGGAACATGGTTATACTGGAGTCCACGTCGCCTCCCGGAACCACGCGGGACCTGGTATGCGGGATACTGGGCGGATCGGGATTGACCCCTGGAACCGACCTCTATGTGGCTTATTGCCCGGAGCGTGTGCTGCCTGGAAGAATCCTTACGGAGCTTGTGCACAACAGCCGGGTGATAGGAGGCATAAACAGCGAATCGGCCATAAAGGCCAGGACCCTGTACAGTTGTTTTGTCAGGGGAGAGATGTACATAACCGATTCCGTCACGGCCGAGATGTGCAAGCTGGTGGAAAACACCTACCGTGATGTCAATATCGCGCTTGCAGCGGAACTCGCCATGATATGCGAAAAGCTGGGCATAAACGCATGGGAGGTTATCCGGTATGCCAACAAGCATCCGCGGGTAAACCTCCACCAGCCGGGGCCGGGCGTGGGCGGACACTGCATTGCCGTGGATCCCTGGTTCATAGTCCAGAAACAGCCCGAAACCGCCAGGATGATAGGGCTTGCCCGGAGGATCAACGATTCCATGCCGAGATATGTCCTGGAGAGGATCAAGGCGCTGCTGAAGAACATAAGCGGTGGAAGAAAGGTCTGTGTGCTGGGGGTTACCTATAAGCCCGATGTGGATGATACCAGGGAAAGCCCGGTAATTCGGTTGATATCAATGCTGAAGGCCGAGGGCGGCTATTCGGTTGTCGCTGTCGACAGGCATGCGGACTATGAAGGCTCAAGAGGACGGGATCTGTACGAGGCTGTGAAGGGATGCCATCTGCTTCTTCTTGCCGTGAACCACAGGGAATTTGAGCGCGTGGATTTTGCGAGAATCAGGGAAAGGATGGCTTATCCCTGTGTACTGGACACGAGGAACTTCTGGCGCGCAGAAGAGGTGGAAGCCGCAGGCCTGAGCTATCATTTGCTTGGATGGGGGAAACAGTCAGATGAAGAAGGTCCTGATGGTGGCGTACCAGTTCCCGCCGCTCGGGGGTTCGGGGGTGCAGAGGACCGCTAAGTTCGCTAAATACCTGCCGGTATACGGCTGGAAACCTGTTGTCCTGACAAGGGATCCGTACCATATACAGCTCAGGGACGATACATTGCTAAAAGACCTGCCGGCCGGCCTGGAGATAATCAAGACGCCTTCCAGGGACCTGACGGCTCTTCCCGGCCCCCTGTCCAGGATAGGCAAATTCATAGCGTGGAAGGTCCTGGTTCCGGATGGCGAAATACTCTGGATGAAACGGGCCCTGAAATATGCCCTGGCAAGGCTGGGAAAAGGGGATATATCATGCCTGTACACCACATCCTATCCGTATTCGGACCACCTGATGGGGCTGGAGATCAGGAAGGTTTATCCCGATCTGCCCTGGATCGCGGATTTCAGGGATGAGTGGACGAACAACCCGTATCTCCTGGACAAGCCGCATCCGCCATGGCGTGCAATGCGTGAGCGCTTCATGGAGAGGCAGGTCCTTGAAAAGGCCGACAGGCTTATAGCCAATACGCCGGTGATGAAGAGGAATTTTACGTCCCTGCATCCTGATCTGGACCTGGAACAGCGCATGCATGTCATACCCAACGGGTACGACGACGATGACTTTGCCCGGGTCGGGGCCATAAACCCGGAAAGCCGGTTTACCATCACCTATACCGGCTCCCTGTACCAGAGGAGGACGCCGGATGTCTTCCTGGAAGCAGCAGGCCGTCTTGTGTGTTCTGGTATCATCCCAAAGGAGTCCTTTCGCATCCGGTTCATCGGAAGCATGAAGGAGGGCCCCATCAGGCGGATGATACGACAAAACGGCCTCGAGGGGATTGTTGAGGTGCTGCCCTACATGAACCACAGGGACTGTATCGAAAACATGCTCAGGTCCCATGTCCTGCTCCTGCTGGAAGGCGGCATGGGCTCCGAATGCTTTTATACGGGAAAACTCTTCGAATATATCCGGGCAAATCGAACCATACTGGCATTGGTTCCCGCAAAAGGCGCGGCAGCGGACCTGATCCGCCGGACAAAAACCGGCATCATCTGCGACTGGTCGGATACGGCATCAGTGGAGCAGGGCATTGCCGAACTTTATGACCGCTGGGAAAGGGGGGCTCTGAAGTTGGATCCGAACCATGAGGAAATCCGCAAGTATGACCGCAGGGTGCTTACGGAAAAGCTTGCCGGGATTCTTGGCAGGATGGAGTCGGACAAGCCTCGGTAACCTGCTGCGTCTCACTTTGCCAGGGATTGCTTTTTACTGCCTGCAGAATTGATTCTACGGGAGGTTCAAATGAAACTGATAGACGAGAGGGGACGTTTGTTTGGCCTGATTAATCTTTTCGACCTGCTGGCGCTCATAGCCCTGGCAGTTGTGCTGACTGCCGTGGGCATAAGGATTGCGGCAAAAAGCGGTGAGAAACAGGCAAATGTACAGACAAAGACCTGGATTGCCACCATAAAGTGCCCGTCCGTTCCCGACAGCTTCGCGGAAAGCGTCATGAGGGACAACCGGCTGTATTATGAAACCGATGGTTTTGTCAACGCCATTGTTGTGGAGATCAGGGAAGAGGAGGCCGAGCTTCTGGGCGTTATCCACGTCGATGGCACGACCATTGTCTATGACCCGAACCTGAAGGATGTGTACGTCCAGTTGGAGATCCAGGACGATCCCAGGGACGAATGCGTTAAGGTAGGCAGGTATGCGGTCTGCGTGGGGGGAAGTTTTCCCATAAAAACACCGTATGCCTTTTCCACCAACGGGCTGGTCCTTGACCTGTATGAGAAATAGGGGGAGGCTGTATGGAATATGCTGTGGAATGGTTTAAAGAAAGCCTCATTTGCCGTATAGTTCAGTCCTGCGGCAGAATCTGGCGGCACAGCCTTCTGCGCCGGGGGCTGAAATGGATTGTGATCATCATTTCATGCAGCAGTATCGCAAGGTGGGTCTCTGCTTATTTTTACAGGAGATTCAGACCCAGGCAGGCTTTTGTATACAGGACCATGCGGAAACTGCAGAGAAGGCTGGTCCCGCTCAGGTTCAGGGTCTCAAAAATCATTGGCTCCAGCTTCGTATGGAGGATCGGCAAAGAATCAAGATTCATGGGGATGCTGTACCGATACCTGATCCCTTTATCGGTGTTCTTCGTGTTCATAGATGAGATTGGAAGGAGCCTGTTCGGGGAGCATGGCCTCTTCGGGATCTGGGATGAGGTGTATCTTCTTCTGTGTGCAGCTTTTCTGGTTTTAAGAAGGATCATGGACAGGACCACGCAGCCCATGACGGCAACGCCGCTGGATATTCCCATATTCCTGCTGATCTCGGTTTCATTCTTCCTGTATCTGAATTTTTCGCCCTACCCTCATGTGGGATTTGAAGGGATGCGGGGTGTGGTGCAGTTCATCCTCTGGTTCTATGTCTTCAGCCGGTACCTGGATACCGACAGGAAGTCGGAGCGGATGACCGGCGGCCTGATACTTACGGGCGGTATCCTGGGCGTCCATGGGATCATCCAGTACGTCACGGGGGTTGAAACGCCGGCCAACTGGATGGATGCCGCGGAGGGAGTCCGCTCGGTGCGCGTTTTTTCAGTGGTGGAAAGCCCGAATATACTGGGGAGCCTCATGGTCCTCATCATTCCCGTTGCCCTTGCACGAGCCCTGCAAATCCAGGGGACAGGGAGACGGCAAACCTTTTACATTGCCGTCCTGGCTTCCATGGCCATCTGCCTGATCCTTACCCTGTCCAGGGGAGCCTGGCTTGGGATGGTGGTTGCCCTGATTGTTTTCAGCGTGGCCTGGAACCCGAAATGGATAGCGGGCATGGCATTTGCGGGAGGGATGGCATGCCTTATACCGCCGGTGCACAGGCGCATGAGCTATTTGCTGTCGTCCAGGTACATCATGAGCTCGGTAACCGGGGGACGCCTGTTCAGGTACAGGACCGGTTGGGAGATGTTCATGAATAACCTGTGGACCGGTGTTGGCCAGGGGCATTTCGGCGGAGCCGTGGCGATGAACCACAGGGACCTCTTCCCCAACACCTTCTACATGGACAGCTACTGGCTCAAGACGGCTGTGGAAATGGGGATCTTCGGGCTTGCGGCCTGGTTCATAGTGGTATACGCACTCTTTGCATGGTCGGTGAGGGCAATCAGGACCACCATGGACCGCGATGCGAGGCTGGTCATAATCGGCGGGTTTTCCGGGATGATGGGGGTTTTGGTCCATAACTTTTTCGAAAATGTGTTTGAGGTGCCATACATGGTCATCTATTTCTGGATGGTGGCCGCCATCGTGTTTTACAACTACAGCAAAGGCCAGTTCCGGGTTGTATGAGAATTCTCACTAATGGTTCCTGTCCTGTTCCAGCAGGTTCATAGCCACATCCACGTTCTCCCTTGCCAGCACAATCAGGCGCTCCATGCCATCTTTAAGCTTTTCGCGCATGGCATCGCGGTTTTCCCAAAGGTCATCAAGGAGCCCGTATACCTTCCGGCAGTCCATGTGCAGGGGAGTTCCCGCAGATGGCTGGGACACCTCTTTCAGGAAGGCGTCCACCTTCGGCTCATATACCAGGCCCAGGGCCGGGACCATCTGGCTGGCCGCATAGATAAGGGAATGCAGGCGCATGCCGATCATCAGCGTCAGGCGGCTTATAAGGCCGAGCAATTCCTCAGGCTGGTAATAGCCGCGTATCAGCCAGGCATTTCGGCTCATCCTCTTGATGATGGCCTCGCAGACATTTACATCAGAAGGATGCTGCATGGGTATGAAAACAGGGCAGGCATTGAAGCGGTCCACGCAATAATCGGCAAGGGCCGCTATTGCGTCCAGGTAGGACATATCTGCCCATTTGCGCACCGATATGCCGATAAGGGGCCTGTCGGAAGGTACGCCCTCTTTGGCCATAATCCTGTCAATATCCTCGTCAGGGATCGGATCCAACAGGATTGCAGGATCGGACGTGACATGTATCTCCGGGCTTGTTACACCCATTTTCTTAAGCTCCTCGAGGGACACCGGCTCGCGCAGGGTTATGGCGTCGAGCCCATTCAGCACCCTTGCGGCTTTACGCCTGTTGATCCTGCGGTTTATGGGGCCAATGCCATTTGCGAAGAGCATGGTCTTTGCGTTGTACCTTTTGGCCAACTGCAGCATGGTAAGGTAATATAGTATGGAACGCGTGCTGGTGTTGTCCTGGAGAAGGTTGCCGCCCCCTGCCATGAACAGCCTGGTGCGCTTCAGGGCTTTTATCACATGGAAAATGCTGAAACGGTTGACCGAGTCCACCTCATCGTTCCGCATTGTTTCCCCGGGCTTTCGCGAGAAGACCATGAAAGAGAGGTCGGGGTTACGCTCCCGGAGGGAGCGGACGATTGACTTCAGGATAGCTTCGTCGCCGCTGTTCTTGTAGCCGTAATAACCTATGATGGTTATATCATACAGCTTGCCATCCTTCTTCTTACGGTTCTCCAGCCGGAGGATGCGTTCGTATATGTCAAGCTGTGTCATGCACATGTGCTCAAGGGAAAAGTGCCTCGCCGCCTTATCGTGCAAAAGACGGCCCATTTTCGTCCGCTTTTCCTCGTCAGCAGACAGTTCCAGGAGATGCCGGGCCAGGGCTTTCCAGTCCCCGGGCTCGATAAGATAACCGTTGACACCTGATTCGATAAGATCGGCAAGACCGCCAACACGGGTGCTGACCGTTGCCCGGCAGCAGCGAGCCCCTTCCAGGATGACATAAGGAAAGCTTTCGCTGATGGATGTGAGGACATTGATGTCTATAACCTGGAAAAAGTCGTAGGGTTCTGTGATCATCCCGGTGAAGCATATCCTGTCCCGTATGCCCATCTTCTCCGCGAACTGCTCAAGGCGGGGTCTTAACTCGTCGCCGGGTCCCGCGATTATAAACCTGACCTTCGGGTTTGCCGCGGAAACCTCGGCTGCAGCCCTTATGAAGGTTTCATGGTCCTTGACCGGGTCCAGCCTTGCCATGATCCCCACGAGGATGGAATCCTCAGGGAATGGAATGTTATAACGGTCAAACAGCTCACGGCGCGTGCAGGGCGGGATATGGTCGTCGAAAGGGATCCCGTTGTATACGGTGAAGATGTTCTGGGGATTGAACCTCCGTGAGATCAGCATGTCCCTGTAGCTGTCGGACACGCCGATATGGTAGTTAATCTTCCTTATGGCGACCATGTTGATGACGCCGAATGATATCTGTTTCAGGAAATTGTTCATGTAATCGAGGCGATAGTCGCTGTGGATGGTTGTGACCACCGGGATCCCGGTGATGCGCCTTAATATGGATGCGATCATGTTGGCCTTGGCGCCGTGGGAATGGATCACATCATACTGGTTCTCCCTGATTAGTTCCAGGGTGAGCTTTATATCCCTGATTATGTTGCCCGTGCGGATGACCCGGGCGTCAATGCCCATGTTCACCGCGTCATCGTAGAAAGGGCCCTTCCTGTAGCTTATGAGGGTGACCTTGATATGTTTGCCGAGCTCCCTTATCAGTGAAAGGACATGGCTCTTGGCGCCGCCTATGTCGCCGCCTCCGATCAGGTGTATTATCTTCATATTTCTTACCTCTGTGGTTTCGGCCTTTTACCCGGCATGCCGGGCCTTTACAGCCCGACATCCTTCCATTCGCCGTGATACAGGATGCGCTGGGATTTGTAACCCACATCCTTAAGCATCTCATAGACCTCATCAAAGTAGAAGTCGATGGTGTCGGGGTGGTGGGAATCGGAATTGACCATTACGGGAATATCCATATCCAGGCAGTATTTCAGGATCCATCTGCTGGGATAGGGCTCTGTGGTATAGCCCCTTGCCATACCGCCGGTATTGATCTCAAGGATCGCCTGGGACAGCGAAACCACCTCAAGGGTGCTTAACACCTCATCACGGTACCATTCCTCTGTTTCGTCGAAATATCTCCCGCCCTGGTTGTTTTTCCTGATAACATCCAGGTGGGCAACAATGTTGGGTGGCATCTTCATGAGCATTTCCCTGACCAGGCCGTAGTAACCCGCGACCAGGAGCCTGATGTCTCCGTCATAGACCTCCTCAAGGATATCATCGAAATCCTTGCGGCTGCCGTCGAAGGAATGGTAAATGCCTGATTCGGGATCCTGCACCATATGGATGGCGCCAATTGTATAGTCAATCCCCTTTTTGTTCCGCCAGTCGGTGCATCCCTTGAAATAGTCGGCTTCCAGGCCGGTGTAGATCTCGATCCTGTCCCGGTATCTTTCCCTGAGCGATTCCGTCGTATTAAGATATTCGTCCAGGTCATGCTGCTTCATGTGCCAGCAGGAGTCAACCGACACGGGCGCGTGGGCCGAAAAGCCAAGAACCCTAAAGTCTTTTTCCAAAGCGGACAGGACATAATCCTCGAGTTCACATGTCCCGTCGTCAAAACGGCTATGGATATGGAATGAGCTTTTTATCATGGTTACTTTCCTATTTGCTCCTTCTTTCCGTTTTTGCTGCGAACCTTAATCATCTCGCCGATGGACTTTAAGGATACAAGTTCTATATAACGTTTGATCTTCTTGGTAGTGGTCTTCTCGAATTCGCCCTCCCTGATCTCAAAGTGCCTGACCTTCTTGTAGGATGAAAGCTTCTTGTTGGCCTTCACAACCTCCTGCTTGATCAGCTTGTAAAGTTCATCAGGGACCGGGACCTTTCCGAATTTCTCTACGATGACCTCCATGTTGGGGACGATTTTCGCACAAACAATAGTGTCCTCGCTTTCCTCGTCATCCACGCCGTACACGAGGGATTCCTTTATGTACTCGCTTTTGTTGAGATAGAGTTCCACGTCCTCTGGGAATATATTCTTGCCGTTTTTGGTTACAATAACATTCTTTTTGCGTCCTACTATGTGCAGGAACCCCTTCTTGTCGATAAAACCGTTATCCCCGGTGTACAGCCAGCCGTTGCGCAAAACCGCCGCGGTCGCTTCCGGGTTTTTGTAGTAGCCCAGCATGGTGATGGGGCCTCTGACCTTGACTTCACCTACGCCGTCGGGACCGGGCTTGTCTATGGCTACCTCTACGCCAGGCAGCGGCAGTCCGGCTGATTCATCCCGGTAATAGTCGAGACGGTTTACCGATACGATGGGGGAACACTCTGTAAGGCCATAGCCCTGCATGATATTCAGGCCCATTGCTCTCAACGCCTTTGAAATCTTCGGGTTAAGCTTGGCGGCGCCTGAAATTATAAGCCTCAGATTTCCGCCAAGGTTGTCCACGACTTCCTTGAAAAGCTGCCTGCGGACATCGATACCCAGCCTGAACAGGAGGCCGGAAACAAACAGCCCGAATTTAAGGGCCACAAGGCGCTTCTCCTTCTGGGCCTTTTTTACCACTTTATAGTACATGTTCTCAAGGATCAGGGGAACGCTCATGATGATGGTGGGCTTGTATTCCTGCAGGTTCCTGGATATATGCCTCAGTCCTTCGCAGAAGCTGATGGTGCAGCCCAGGTAGACCATGGTCAGGAATCCTGCCGTACACTCATAGGTATGGTGGAGGGGCAGGATGGACAGTATTGAGTCGTTATGGTCGGCGTACAGAAGCCGGGACACCGCCATGATATCGCTGGCAATATTGCGGTGGGAGAGCATGACCCCTTTTGACTGTTCAGTGGTGCCCGATGTAAACAAAAGGGCACTCATCGCATTGGGGTCGATGACTGCCTGGGTAAACTCGGTATAACCTTTTTCCATAAGGGCCTTGCCTTTTTCCAGCAGCTTGCAGTAGGACAGCACGCCCTTTTCGTTTTCCTGGTAATCGAAGCATATGATGTTTTTCAGCTTTTTCAGCTGTTTTTGCTTGCTGAGCAGGGTCGAAACATGGTTTTCCGAACATAAGACGGTGCTTGCTTCGCTTCTCTCAAGCAGCGAATAAAGCTCGTTCTCGGGCAGATCCTTGTCAAGCGGGACTACAACACCGGTCCCATTGATGACAGCAAGATAGGATACGCACCATTCATACCGGTTTTCGCTGATAACAGCTATCTTGTCACCCTTAAGCCCCATACGGCATAGCGCCGTGCCGAGGCAGTTGATATCCTGCCTGAATTGCCTGAAGGTTACATTTCGAAGGTTTCCGGACGGAGTTTTTACAAGGAAGGCATCAAGGTCGCCGTAAATGTCTGCACTCTGTTGGACAAGATCTTTCAGATCGGTAATTTGCCTAACCTCATACAGTTTCTGCTCTTTCATATGTAACCGCACCCTTTCTATCCAGGCCGTTCCGTGCCGGATTTATTCCATAACAATCCTATTATACTTTAATCCAAAGATGCTGACAATAAACACGGAAAGGGGCTCAGGCGCCCCCGGCGGAATGCCGCGAAAATCAGGGTTTGCCCCTTGTCAATTGGGTAAGATATTTTTGTTTAATTGTTGAAAGTGCTGTTATTACTATGATATGATGTTGCTGAGGTATGAATAATCATGTCGAAAAGAGGAGAATCCAATGAGTAGCGTGATAAAAGTAAATGCGTGCGTCTATTCACGCAAAGGTTACGAAAGAGAAAGCAACGCCAATTCATTCTACATGAATGGCAAGTTCATGTCAGAGCAGAACATCGACAACGTACAAGCATCCATGGAGAACCGGGGAACAGAGTACCTCTTTTCAGTAGCCGATAATATGAACTGTTCAGATGATGATAAAGACGCTCATATCTCAATCCTCAAGGAACTCAGCAGATACCACGAAAAAATAACCGTAAGCGGCGGGGACATCAAGTCCAAAATCAAGGAACTGGAATCAAAGATATCCGATATCAGCCGTTTGATAACATCTGTCCTTGAAATGAACAAGGTTCCTGCTGAAGACCCCAGGTGGGGGATAGGGTTCGGCAGCCTTCTTCTTTCCGACGGGCAGTTTGTGGCTGCAACCGCCGGCAACTGCAGGATTTACATGATGCGTGACGGGATGTTCAGGCCTCTGGCAGCCGAAACATCAAGGGCAAAGAGGATGCTGGATGCCATGATCCGTTCCGGAGAAAGCGAAGGAGATGACACCGATGTTATCCTGCCCGACGAGGATCCCGACAGCCTGGTGGTCGTTTCAGACATCTACGATGTTTCCGAGGGCGACAGTTTCCTGATATGCAGCGATGGCCTTCTGAAAGCCCTGGGCGAGGAGAAAATCGAGGATATCCTCTCCCTGAGGAGCGACAGTTCATATATAGCCTACAGGCTGGTGGACGAGGCCATGAAACGATCCTCTTCCGGCGACCTTACAGCCATGGTGGTCCAGGTGGAGAGGATCTACGAGGGTTCAGGCTCCTCAAGGAAAGCCGCGTCAAGGTCCAAGCAGGTAACAAGGGGGGTTGACCGGATCAGCCGGGCTCCTGCCATAACCTATAAATACAACAAGAAAAGAGGAGGCAGGTACCAGGGCACATTGTATGCGGTATTGATAATTGTTACCATGCTAGCCTTATTCGGAATCATTTATATCATCATCAACTCCATGATCAATACCGGAAAGGAAACCGCAGGGGGCGACATCCCCACGGTGACGTCCACTCCCACTTCCCGGCCTACGTCTACACCTGGTTCTGAGATTGATACACCCGAGCCAGCCGACGAGCCTCCTTTGGTGGACGAAACACCCACACCCACACCTACTCCGACATCGAGCAGTGAAGTAAGGATCCATACGGTGGTCAAGGGTGATACCATGAGCAAGATTGCCAGGACCTATTACGGCTCCAGCGATTATGCCGCAAAACTTTGTGAGTATAACGGCATAGCCGATCCCGACAAGATCATTATAGGCCAGAAGATCAAGATACCTCCGGTTGAGATGCTGAGGTAAATGATTGATTGAAAAAGTGCGTATACAGAGGCTGGCTCGTCCGGAGCCAGCCTCTGTTTATTTCGTTGCGATTATTCCGCTGTCCCAAAGCCCAGGAACATGTCCATAAGGGTGTGCCCCTTCTCGATCATCAGGTTCTTCCCGGATGCGCATTCCTCGGTATAAACCGCGTTTTCATCGGTTATCCCGTTGCCGCTCCTGTATATCATAAAGGGAACAGGATCGGAACAGTGGGTCTTGATGGCAATGGGTGTGGGATGGTCTGGCAGGATCATGATGCTGTAATCCTCAAAGCCTTCAAGGCCTTTTAGCAGTGTGCCCAGGATCTCGCTGTCTATAAGCTCGATGGAACGGATCTTGTCCCGGACATTACCCTGGTGCCCGCACTCATCGGGAGCTTCCACATGGATGTAGACAAAGTCCCTGCCCGATTTCAGTTCGTCCAGGGCAGCCAGGGCCTTGCCCCTGAAATTGGTATGGATATTCCCTGTGGCGCCGGGAACCATGACCGAGTTCATACCGGTTGCCTTGCCTATGCCGCGGACAAGGTCCACTGCGGATATAACCGAGCCGCAAAGGCCGTATTTTTCAACGAACAGGGGTATGGACGGCCTCTTGCCATGCCCCCACAGCCAGATGGAGGTTGCCGGGTTGAGTCCCTTTTCCATTCGCCTGGTGTTGACAGGATGGGATTTCAGGATCGCGCGGCTTTTCTCCATGAGGTCCAGCAGGAACCCGCTTTGTTGTCCTTTAGGGAGATGAGGCTTTATGGGTCTTCCCGAAATGTCGTGGGGAGGTGTGAGATCTATATCCAGCGGGCCGTTCTTCCAGACCATGCAGTGGCGGTAACTTACGCCCGGATAAAAAGAGACGCCTTCCTGGTTCAGTTCCTGCGCGATGGCCCTGATAAGCTCTGATGATTCCTCGGTAGTAATCTCGCCGGAACTGTAATCAAGCATGATGGCATCCGTGTATTCTTCAGTGTCGGACAGGGTAACCAGGTTGCAGCGAAGGGCGATATCGTCTTCCGAGAGCTTGATTCCCATGCTTATGGCCTCCAGGGGGGACCTGCCGGTATATACCTCGCTGGGGTCAAAGCCGAAGACAGAAAGGTTGGCCACATCGCTTCCGGCTGGCATCCCGTCGGGTATGGTCTTAACCAGGCCCATAACCGAGCGCTTTGCCAGGGCGTCCATATTTGGTTTGCTGGCTGCCTGCAACGGTGTCCGGCCTCCCAGTTCCTCCAGGGGCCAGTCTGCCATTCCGTCGCCCAGCAATACGATGTATCTCATGCAATCACCCTATCCCGTACTGTTTGCCAAGGCTGTCAGCCTTGCCTACCAGTCGATTATAACAGAATCAGAATTCATATGCCAGAGAAAAACAGAGGCCTGGCCAAGGGGTCTAGCCAAGGGTAGCCAAGGGGACGGTTCCATTGGTCTGTTCACGACCGTCCCTTTTTATGTACTTTTTGGGAGTCAGACCACTCTGGCTTTTGCTTATTTTCGAACCACCGGAACCGTCCCCCTGGTTCGAGAAATGAACCAATCCATGCCTTATGATGTCATATATAGTAAACAGGGAAAAGTCAGGGGAGGCGTATGCCATGAGCAGGAAGACCATTGCAGTGTTTATCTCCATATGCTGCATACTTGCCGTCATCCTTGGG
>JAAXZX010000137.1 GCA_012719645.1 Clostridiaceae bacterium | reverse complement strand
TGTCATGCCGGGGTATGTTGACAAAACAAAGCCATAGGCTTATACTTATCTTGAATATTGAAAACAGAATACAGATTTCATGCTTGAGTAAAAGAGTAAGTATGAAAAAGCTTTTCCGTGACAGACGGCTTTTTTGTACTTATTTTTTTTGGGTCGGCCGATTGTGATTATTGGGGGGTATTCTTATAATGAGCCAGTATATCATTTCATTGGACCAGGGAACGACTTCAAGCCGTGCTATCATTTTTGACGAGAATCAGAATATCGTTTCCATAGCCCAGAAGGAATTTAATCAAATCTATCCGCAGCCCGGATGGGTCGAGCACAATCCCATGGAGATTTACTCCACCCAATACTCGGTCATGTCCGAGGTGCTGGCTCATAGTGGGTTATCTGCCCGGGATATTGCCGCCATAGGCATCACAAACCAACGGGAAACTACAATTGTGTGGAATAAGGAAACCGGGCGACCGGTATACAATGCCATCGTATGGCAGTGCCGCCGCACAGCCCCAATCTGTGAAGAACTGAAAGCCAAGGGATACTCGGAGATGATAAAGGCCAAGACCGGCCTGCTGATAGACGCATACTTCTCCGGTACCAAGATTAAATGGATCCTCGACAATGTGGAGGGAGCCCGTGAATTGGCCAAGCAGGGAAAGCTGCTCTTTGGAACTGTGGACAGTTGGTTGATATGGAAACTGACCGATGGCAGGGTACACGTCACGGATTATACCAATGCAAGCCGCACCATGCTGTTCAACATAAAAGACCTCTGCTGGGATGAAGAAATATGCGATTTGCTGGGCATCCCGATGAGCATGCTGCCTCGGGTATGCACCAGCAGCGAAGTATACGGTTTCGTAGAATTTGGTAACGCCCGGATACCTATAGCAGGCTGCGCCGGCGATCAGCAGGCAGCGCTGTTCGGCCAGGCGTGTTTTGCCGCAGGTGAAGCGAAAAATACCTATGGCACCGGATGTTTTCTGCTGATGAACACGGGAGAAGAACTTTGCTACAGCGACCACGGCCTCCTGACTACCATCGCCGCATCCCACGGAGAAAAGGTTAACTATGCCATGGAAGGCAGCGTGTTTGTGGGGGGCGCCGTTATCCAATGGATACGCGACGAGCTGCGGCTGATACAGGATGCAAAGGATTCTGAGTATTTTGCCAACAAGGTCAGGGACAACGGGGGCGTGTACATCGTGCCAGCCTTTACCGGACTGGGCGCACCGCATTGGGATATGTACGCGCGCGGCGCCATACTGGGTTTGACAAGGGGCTCAAACAGGGCACATATCATCAGGGCGGCGCTGGAATCTATCGCCTACCAATCCAGGGACGTGATCGACGCCATGGAACAGGACACAGGTATAAAATTGCGCGCGCTGAAGGTCGATGGCGGGGCATGTGCCAACAACTTTCTCATGCAGTTCCAGTCGGATATCTGCCAAACTGTCATAAGCCGTCCTGTCATCAGAGAAACCACAGCTCTCGGTGCGGCATACCTGGCAGGGTTGGCTGTCGGAGTCTGGAACAGCACGGAGGAGATACGCCGCACATGGACACTGGACCGTGAGTTCAGTCCGATGATGCCCCACGAGGAGTGCTGCCGGTATCTGGAAGGATGGCGCAAAGCCGTAGGCCGGGCGAAAAACTGGGCCTGACAGGAGTATTCACGGCAAGTACATAAGCAGCCATTTATATCGGGGAGACCTTTGGTCAATGTTAATGCAGGGATTTCCATTGTGCTGTCATTTTAACAGGCTATTGGCAAACTGGTCCGCAAATATAGTATAATGAATTTAAGATCTATTTTCTTGGGTTTAGAAACAAGGACATGTTATAAAAGAGGTGAAAAATGAGATTATCTATAGAAAGCCTGATTCAATGCACAGAGGAATATCCCATCATTGCTGCGATAAGGAACTTAGAATGTTTGGATAAATGTAAAGAAACCGATTGTAAAATCGTATTTATTCTTTTCGGAGATATCTGCAATATTGGTGATATTGTCAAAAAAGTAAAAGAAATTGGCAAACATGCAATAGTCGACATTGACCTGATTATGGGACTCGATAGTAAGGAAGCCGCTGTAGATTACATTAAACAAAACACTGATGCAGATGGTATTATCAGCATTAAGCCCGCGTTGATAAAGCGTGCAAAAGAACTGTCATTGCTTACGATACAACGTTCCTTCCTGATAGATTCCCTGGCATATGATAAGCTTGTAGCGCAATCCCGGGAGTATTGGCCGGATGTAATTGAAGTTTTGCCCGGATGTTTGTTTAAAGTTATTAAAAGTCTGAGTAAAGAGATTAAAGTACCTCTCATAGCAAGCGGATTAATCAAGGATAAGGCTGATGTCATTAATGCTTTAGAATCCGGTGCTATTGCAATATCGACAAGTAGTGAACAGATATGGTCCCTGTAGTTCTGCGTCCTAATATGGCTAATAAAGTGCTTTATGCAAAAGGATTATATTGACCATTCCGATGAACTGAGATATAATTAATATACAATTGAACAGATGCTTTGTGATGAAGAGAAAAAGCGACTGCCATTTTTATGGGGCCGCTTTTTATTTTTACAAAAATATGCTAATTTGGTTATTCTGCAAATACTGGGAGGGCTTAGCATGGGTTACAAAACAAACATTGTAGATTGGCCAACCATAACCAATTTTGTTGTCGATGTCTTCAAAGCATATGGTGTTCCCGAGGAAGACGCCGGAATATGTGCAGATGTTTTGCTGGAAGCTGACAGACGCGGCATCGAATCACATGGTGTCAACCGCTTTAAGCCGATTTATTTGGATCGCATTAAAGCTGGAATCCAGAATCCTGTAACCACTTTCGAGGTTGTTAAGGAAACCCCAACCACTGCTGTTGTTGATGGTCATGATGGAATGGGCCAGGTTATCAGTTATCATTCCATGAACCTGGCAATCAATAAAGCAAAAAAATATGGCATGGGTATGGTGGCCGTGCGAAATTCCACTCACTATGGTATTGCCGGATACTATGTAACAATGGCAACACAGGCTGGCTTAATAGGTATTACAGGCACTAATGCAAGACCGTCCATAGCGCCTACCTTTGGTGTTGAAAATATGCTTGGCACCAACCCGCTTACTTTTGGTTTCCCAACTGATGAAGAATTTCCGTTTGTGCTTGATTGTGCCACCTCGATTGTACAGCGCGGGCGTATTGAATATTATGCGCGTATCGGCAAACCGACACCTGCAGGAACAGTAATAGGTCGTGACGGTAAACCAAAAACGGACTCGGCCCAGATTCTGAAGGATTTAGTATCAGGGGATGCCGCATTGGCACCCCTTGGCGGTATTGGAGAAGAGTTGGCCGGTTACAAGGGTTACGGCTATGCTACTGTTGTTGAGATATTATCAGCGGCATTGCAGCAGGGTAGTTTCTTGCATGCATTGTCCGGTATCGGACCAAATGGAGAATTGGTGCCATATCATCTTGGTCATTTCTTTATTGCCATTGATCCGGAAGCTTTTATGGGACTTGATGCATTTAAAAAGACCTGTGGCAACATTTTGCGCGAACTTCGCAAGTCTGCAAAAGCACCTGGACATGATCGCATATATACGGCAGGTGAAAAAGAGTATCTTGTATGGCTGGAAAGAAAGAATAGCGGTGTACCTATCAATGAATCCGTACAGAAAGAACTGATTAAAATACGTGATGAGCTATGTTTATCGCAATACAGGTTCCCATTCGAAGATTAAACATATATGGAGGTTTTTATGGACGTAAGGATGCAATCTCTGCAAAAACATTATGAATGGAAGGGAAAAATCGAAGTTATATCACGTGTATCCATCAACAGCAGGGAAGACTTGTCCCTGGCATATACACCTGGCGTTGCGGAACCTTGCCTGGAGATTCAGAAAGATTACAGCAAATCATTTGAGCTTACAAGGCGCAGCAATTTAGTTGCTGTCATAACTGACGGCTCTGCTGTGTTAGGATTGGGGGATATCGGTCCTGAAGCCGGCATGCCTGTTATGGAAGGGAAATGCGCCTTATTTAAGGAATTTGCAGATGTTGACGCATTTCCGATTTGCATTCGAACAAAAGATGTTGAAGAACTTGTGCGTTCAATCTATTTGATATCAGGAAGCTTTGGCGGTATAAACCTGGAAGATATTTCCGCACCCAGGTGCTTTGAGGTAGAGAGAAGGCTTAAAGAAATCTGCGATATTCCGGTTTTCCATGATGATCAGCATGGTACTGCTGTCGTAACTACAGCTGCCTTGCTCAACGCACTCAAAGTCGTTAATAAAGAAATGAACAGAATCAAGGTCATAATCAATGGCGCCGGTTCAGCAGGTATAGCAATTGCAAAGCATTTATTAAATTTAGGGGTAAGGGATATTATTATGCTCAATCGTTCGGGTATCATCTGCGAGGGCATGGCCGGTTTAAATCCGGCACAGGCCGAGATAGCCAATGTGACAAACCATGAACATAAAATAGGCACTCTTGCTGATGCAATGATAGGTGCGGATGTTTTTATCGGAGTATCAGCTCCTGGCATAGTTACTCCGGAAATGATAAAGACCATGGCGGACAAACCGATTATTTTTGCAATGGCTAATCCCACTCCGGAAATTATGCCCGATATTGCCAAAGAAGCCGGAGCTTATGTTATAGGTACCGGCCGTTCTGATTTCCCCAATCAGATCAATAATGTGCTTGCGTTTCCCGGAATCTTCCGCGGCGCGCTGGACTGCCGTGCAACGACTATTAACGAGGAGATGAAAGCAGCTGCGTCTTACGCAATTGCTTCACTGGTAACTGATGAAGAACTGAGTCCCGAATACATAATACCGAATCCTCTTGATAAACGTGTCGTGCCTGTAGTTGCCCAGGCAGTAATCGAAGCCGCTAAAAAGACTGGTGTTGCAAGAATATAGCATGCGGCTAATTAATGATATGTAAAGTACTGGTGATATAAAATTCAGGTTCTGCGTCAAATGTTGGTGTTGAACTAAGTAAAATGAAGCAGCAAATGTCACCGCCGGGATATAATTGACCCATAGCGCCGGACAAGAATTGACCCACACCAAACCAACGGTTTACCATAAAGTGTGACAAATACTTTTATGGGAGATGACCGTATGATAAGGAGTGGGCTAATTAACATGATAC
>JAAXZX010000075.1 GCA_012719645.1 Clostridiaceae bacterium | reverse complement strand
ACCTTGGACATACTACGCTAGATGGTATAATAATCATGAGACTTGAACGCTCCTTTCTGGGAGGTAATGGTGGTTTTGCAGTTTCCATTATACCAGAGGCGTTTCAGGTCTCATTTTTATTATTAAGTTAACAGACCAATTATTTTCATCAGGAGGAGTGTTGTATGAAACTCGCATTTTCGACCTTGGGCTGTCCCGATTTTGACTGGCCGGATATCTATTCCATGGCCAAGGACCTTGGATTTGACGGTATTGAAATACGCGGCCTTGGCAAGGATATTTTCGCGGTCAGGGCAAAACCCTTTACCGAGGAGGAGCTTCCCAACACCATCAGGAAGCTGCAGCAGCTTCGCCTTGAGATCCCCTGCCTTTCATCGGGCTGCTGCCTGAAGTTTGCCGACAAGGCCGACGAGAATCATAATGAAATTATCCAGTATATCGAACTGGCCGCAAAACTCAAAACACCCTATATCCGTATCCTTGCGGACCTGGAGCCTCAACCTTCGGGGGAGGTGGATGACGAAGCAGTCATTTCATCCCTGAAAAAGCTTGTTCCCATCGCTGAAGAAAAGGGAGTAACCCTTCTCGTGGAAACCAACGGTGTCTATACCGATACCAAGAGGCTTTTCAACCTGCTTAACGCGGTGGGAAGCGACGCGGTGGGAGCCCTTTGGGACATCCATCATCCATACCGTTTCGCAAACGAGTCCCCGGGCCAGACCGTCCAGAACCTTGGCGCCTATATCAAGTACATCCACATCAAGGATTCGGTAATGGTGGACGGCAAGGTATCCTATCGCATGATGGGCGAGGGTGACCTCCCCATAGACGATTTCATAATGGCGCTTCAGTCCATCAACTACAATGGATACATATCCCTTGAATGGGTTAAGAGATGGGCTCCCGACCTGGATGATGCCGGCGTTGTATTCCCCAATTTTGCCAATTACATGTCCAGGTACCTGAAGAAGGACACCCGCCGGGGCCGCCTGTTCACCAACAACGCGGGAACAGGACATTATGTCTGGGAGAAGTATTCCCTCATCGACCTGACCTTCCCCCAGGTGCTTGACCGCATGGTGGACGAATTCCCGGACCAATATGCCTTTAAGTACATTACCCACGACTACACCAGGACCTATTCGGAATTCAGGGACGATGTGGATACCTTCGCCCGCGCCCTGATATCGCTGGGCGTCAAACCGGGCGACCATGTGGCCATATGGGCTACCAATGTGCCCCAGTGGTTCATCACGTTCTGGGCCGCGGTCAAGATCGGTGCGGTCCTCGTAACGGTCAATACGGCCTACAAGATTCACGAGGCTGAATACCTGCTGCGCCAGTCCGATACCCATACCCTGGTCATGATCGATGGATATAAGGACTCAAACTATGCAGCCATTATTAAAGAGCTTTGCCCCGAGCTGGAAACCGCAGAGCCCGGAAAACCCCTGTTTATTAAACGCCTTCCGTTCCTGCGGAACATCATTACCATCGATTCAAAGCAGAAGGGCTGCCTGACATGGGACGAAGCAATGGCTTTTGCAGAGAAAACACCTGTTGAGGAAGTTTATCGCCGGGCTTTGGCCATCCATAAGGACGATGTCTGCAACATGCAGTATACCTCGGGCACAACCGGTTTCCCCAAGGGCGTCATGCTGACCCATTACAACGTGGTGAACAACGGCAAGTGCATCGGGGACTGCATGGATTTCTCCACGGCGGACCGTCTGTTGATCCAGGTTCCCATGTTCCATTGCTTTGGCATGGTTCTGGCCATGACTGCCGCCATGACCCATGGCGCCACCATGTGCCCCATACCCTACTTCTCTCCCAAGGTATCCCTTGAATGCATAAACAGGGAGAAGATAACTGCCTGCCACGGAGTCCCCACCATGTTCATCGCCATGCTGGAGCATGAGGACTTCGGGAAAACAGATTTCTCCCAAATGAGGACGGGCATTATGGCAGGAAGCCCCTGCCCCATCAAGGTCATGCAGGACGTGGTGGACAAGATGAACATGAAAGAGATCACCATCGTCTATGGCCAGACCGAAGCCTCTCCCGGATGCACCCAGAGCCGGGTGGACGACCCGATAGAATTGCGGGTCAATACAGTGGGGCGCGCACTTCCCGGAGTGGAATGCAAGATCGTGGACCCTGTCACCGGAAAGGATCTGCCTCCCAATACCGATGGTGAGTTTGTGGCCAGGGGCTATAACATCATGAAGGGTTATTACAAGATGCCCGAAGCCACGGCTGCCGTCATCGACGAGGATGGCTGGCTGCATACCGGGGACATGGCCAGGATGGATGAGAACGGCTACTTCAAGATAACAGGCCGTATCAAGGACATGATCATCCGCGGCGGGGAAAACATTTACCCCAAGGAGATCGAGGACTTTATCTATACCCATCCCAAGGTAAGCGATGTCCAGGTTATAGGGGTGCCCGACAAGCAATACGGAGAAGAAATCATGGCCTGCGTCATCCTGAAGGAAGGCGTGGAGATGACCGCCGAAGAACTCCAGGATTATGTGCGCACCCATATGGCCAAGCATAAGACACCCAAATACGTTGCCTTTGTTAAGGAGTTCCCCATGAACGCGGCCGGCAAGATCCTCAAGTACAAGATGCGCGAATGGGCAGTAGAGTATCTTGGCCTCCAGGCAGAAAGCAAGATCGAAACAGCATAAAAAGGCAATATTCAAGGGCGGTGTTCGCACCGCCCTTTACTTATTGCTAAAAGCCTCGCATCCGACATCCGGCCTCTCACTTCTGATTCCGGAGATTGCCGCGTTTTACCTGCGTTCGGTTCGCAATGACATTCACGTTACGACAAATTCCCTCAGTTCCTTGCTTAGTTTTGCGATTTTCTCCATGGATTCATATATCTGCACAATGCTGTTGTTCTGGTCTTCCAGCGTGGCAAGAACTTCTTCCGTGGAAGCCGCGTTTTCTTCCGAAATACTTGCCACATTCTCGATCTGCTGCTGGATTTCTATAAATATCCCGGCTATCTTTTTGGCTCCTTCAAGACCCTCAACCAGTTTCCTGTTGAAATCCGCCACATTTGCCTTCATTTTGCTGAAGAAGTCAGTGATGCTTTCTATTATCTTGTTGCCCTCGCGCACAGCCTCGTCTCCTTCATATACCTTGTCCAGTGTATCCCTGGACCTTTCGGTCAGCTCCTGGATGACCTGGCTGATATTGTCAGCGGTGTTTTTGCTCTGCTCGGCAAGCTTTCTTATCTCATCGGCCACCACGGCGAACCCTCTGCCCTGTTCACCAGCGCGTGCCGCTTCGATGGCCGCATTGAGGGCGAGCATATTGGTTTGCTCGGCTATATCCAGTATCTCCTCCAGGGCCTGGTTGACGCTTTCCATGCTCTGGTTCAGTTCGTTAACCGTCGCCTTGGCCGATCCCACGGCACTGCTTATGACCTTGTTATGCTCCGCTATCTCCAGGATCTTTTCGGTGCCTTCCTCTATGTTATTGCCCATTTCCATCGTTTTTTCGGTCAATGTGCCGGATATGGCCTGTGTCTGGTTTACCAGGTCCATGGAACTGCTCATGGCCTCGTTGGTTTTATGGATGCTGGAGGCTTCCTCCTGGATTGCTTTTGACATTTCGTTCATGGATATGAAGATGCCGCTGCTGGACTCCTTTACGGAACCGACAACTTTATTGACTGTCTCGATATGGGTGTTCAGGTTATGGGAACTGTCTTCCACCTGGGCAAGAATGTTTTGGAGCCTGGCCAGGATTCCGCTGGCTTTCTCGGTTTCGGAAGCTGCGTTCCTGACAAGCTCGCCTGCCCACCTGGTAAGGAAGTACAGGACCGCTGTCGCTCCATCAAAAGCCAGGAGTACTTTTAAAAACTCGGCAAATGGCGCTGAAGGACCCATAAAACTGTGGCTTGCCAATATGTAGACCGTAATAATCAGAACATTGCTTATTATTCCAAATACCATTATCAATCGTTCGTTGAAGTAGAGCGCCACCATGGTAATGGATGCATAGACGATATAATGGTTCCCAAGATCAAACCCTGATATCACGAACAGTGCCATCATGGCCGCAAACGGTATAAGGCCGAACAGCAGGGATTTGACAAAACGGTTGATTTTCAGAAAATAAAGCCCTGTAGCCAAAACCCCAACCGCCAGGGATTTCGCCATATCGCCCAAACCGGATGAAAATCCGACGGTTGTGATATTCAGCAATATGAAAATAAAGGCAACGCTCCATGTGGCGATCAGGTTAACCATGTCCACTCGTTTTAAATCATAATTATAGAACCTGTTCGCTTTTGTATTCTCCATAAAAGCACCCCCGGTCTAACCCAGCAATATGCTGATTGAGTAAATAATTGGGCAACAATAATTTCATACCACAATAATTCTTTCCGAAACAGGTTTGCGAACGTTGCATTACAAAGCGGAATCCCTGATATCTCTTTACCCCGATAGTCCGGCTGTGACCGAAGGTAAAAAAGTGCTGTTTCGTAAAGAAACAGCAAATAATACGATAATGCCGCCATAGGTATATCCGTTATGTCATTGATAAGGATCCTGTGAAGAACCCGCTTCGATTAAGATGCTGACATTACGGGACCGCCAGTATGGACCAGGTCGTTCCATACCGGGAACAATAAGCTTTGCGGGATATTATGACTACCTGAATATCTGTGTCCAAATCCAGGATAAAGGCATTACCAGCAGCATGGATGGCAGTGTATTGGCGACGGGTATTTCCTTTAATTCCATCATCCGTATGCCGATGAACAAAACCAGTATACCGCCGCAGCCAATAAAATCCGCCGCCATCGTTTCGTTCACAATGGGCATCAATACCGATGCAAGAAGATAGAACAGTATATACACCACGAATGTGGAGACTGAAAGCGCCGAAACAATAATGCCTATGGTTGTCGCGAAGATCAGTGACGTAAACAGATCCAGTATGGATTTTACCATCAAGAAAGTATTATCGCCTGTCATGCCTTCCTGGAGAGCGCCGAAGATCCCGCCGGCGCTGAAGCTGAACAGGACAAGCAGGGTTAAAAACTCGTTAACGGCTTTTTCATCAATACTTGATCTGCCTTTTACTATCCTGTTCTGCAGGATGACCGTCATGTTGTGCAGCCGGTCCTCAATACGCAGCAATTCTCCGATGGCAGTGCCCACTATGATTGCCAGCACCACCGGCGCCAGGTTTTTAACTTCAATGACCAGCGTAATGCCAAGGGCAAGGGCACACCCGGCAAAAACGACAGGAAGCTTTTGTTTAAGCCTTTCCGGAACAACCTTTCTTCCGATAGTTCCTATCAGCCCGCCGAAAAGAATGGCCAGGCAGTTGGTGATAATTCCAATTGGCATATTTATCCTTCTCCAATTTTAATTGCGCCTGCAAACCTTTTTCACAAAAGCTTGCAGGCGCATTATGCTTATTTGATCAGTACGCTCGGCAGCCATGTTACAAGCTGCGGGAAGATGATAATCAGTATCAGTGTGATCACCATGGAAGGGAGATATTTTACCGCTTCCCGGGTCACGCTTCTCACAGGCAGCTTTGCCACGTCAGCCACCACGAACAGGCAAAGCCCGAATGGCGGCGTGATGATGCCTATCATCAGGGCCACTATCATAACCACGCCGAAATGAACGGGATCGATGCCGATTCCGGTAACGGCAGGCAGCATGATGGGAGCCAGCAGCAATACTGCGGCGCTTGTATCCAGGAAACACCCCACGATAAGGAATATGATCGACGTAACCAGATACATCAGCAGCTGGCTGCTTCCCGCAAGAGTCCCCAGCAGTCCCGCCAGGGCCTGGGGCAGTCCTTCAATTGTAACAATCCAGGAAAAGAAACTGGCCACCGAGATTATCAGCATGAATATCCCGGAGGTTTTGACGGTGTTAGTAAGGGTTTCCCACAAGACCTTCCACGTAAGCTTTTTATAGCAGACGCCGAGGAAAATCGCCCACCACACCGCCAGGACGGCTGCCTCTGTCGGCGTACAGATCCCTGAAAGGATTGAGCCAAGGATGATAACAAATGTCATCAGCGAAGGAATGGCCTGGGGTATTGTCTTGAGCGCTTCCTTCCAGGGAACCCTGGTTTTTGGCCATTTTTTCCCTTCCTTTGTCAACAGGGCACGCATCAGGATGAACACCATCAATGATCCGCACAGTATAATCCCGGGTAAAACGCCGCCATAGAACAATGATGCAACCGAAATATTCGTTATGGCGCCCAGAAGCACCATGGCCGCGCTGGGCGGGATTATCGGACCCAGTATGCTGGAAGCCGCAGTTATACCCGCGGCAAAGTCTGCCTTGTACCCGGCCTTCTTCATCATGGTCATCTCAACAAGTCCAAGGCCGCCGGCATCCCCCACAGCCGTGCCTGACATGGATGCGAACATCATGCTGGCAAGGGCATTGGCGTGGGCCATTCCCCCCCGATAACGGCCCACTATAGCCAACGCAAGCTTGAAGAGCCTGTCCGTAACCCCGGCGGAGTTCATCATTCGGCCGACAAACAGGAAGCCGGGCATGGATATCAGCGTAAAGGAAAGCAGATAGCTCATCATGTTCTGGGATGCTATGGTAACAGGCATACTCGGGTTAAGTGCCAGCCATACCAGCGTCGCTCCTCCCAGGGAAAATACCACCGGAATGCCTATGAACATCAATACCAGGAACACTGCTAAAATAATGATAATATTAACCAACTGTTCATCTCCTCCCTTAAGACCCATTCCGGGTTTACGGCTTGCTGCCGGGTTCTTCCCCCAGGAAACTTTCCACGCTTTTCTGGATTTCCGCGGCCTCTTGCACTTCCGCTTCCTTTTCCTGTTCGGCTATTTTCCTCTCCTCTTCAGCGATCAGGTCATACCCCGGGAAAAAGTCGTTCAGCAGATCTACTACCACAACGAAAAACATAACCCCGCACATCGCTACAACAGGAATGTAATAGGCCGAACGGGGAATCCCAAGCGCCGGGCTTTTATACACAAGCATCGGCAACAGCTTATATACGCTGAATGAGATAACCGTAAAGAATACGAGCTGGAGTATCCTGCTGAAAAATGAAACCGCTTTTCTAAATTTCTCGGGAGCTTTGGCTATAAAGAAGTCCGCCACTATATGTTTCTTTGATATTGTAACTATTGCGGCACTTATAAAGCCCAGGTTAACCATCATGAATGTGGCCAGTTCTTCTGTCCAGGCAAATGGCCTGTTAAACACATACCTGCTGACGATGCCGGCCGTAATGGTAATCATGATGACCGAGAGTACCAGGTTGCCCAGAACTTTCAGGACTTTATTGCAGTAGTATACAATCTGATTCAGAACTTTCAATGAATATACCCCCCTTCCCGGTCAGCATATTACTTCTTACTTGCCTTTCTTCGCCTCCTCGAATTTTTCGAGCAGGTCCTTGGACCATACGCCGTCGGCAATCTTTTTCTCTATGATAGGCATGGTCATTTCAGCCAGTTTCGCCCTGTCTTCGGATGTAAAGTTGATTAATTTTACACCGCTGTCGGTCATCGTCTTCACATAGCCTTCCAGCATCTTCTTTACTTCCTGGCTGTACCATTCGCCCACCTCTACGCAGACCTCGGTCAGTATTTGCTGCTGCGCCGGCGTGAGCGACTTGAATTTTGCCTCGTTCATCCATGCATGGAAGTTGACGTAACCCGAATCTACCATGAGGATATATTTGGACACCTCGTAGAACTTCATATTATGTATGGCATCAAGCGTTGCGATGGCAGCTTCGACCACGCCCTGCTGAAGGCTGAGGTAAACTTCGTTATAGGCCACTGAAGTCGGGCTGGCGCCAATAGCCTTGAGCGATTCCATCGGGATCTCGGACGGGATGGACCGGATTTTAAGCCCTTTGAAATCATCCAAACTCTTGATTTCCCTGTTGGATGCCCAATCTACAGGAGGCCGCATCCAGTTGTGCGCCAGCGTCCTGACGCCGTTCACTTCCTGGAACTTATCCTCCCAGGATTTGTACAGATCGCTTTCCAGAAGATTAAGGAATTCCTGCTCACTGTTGAACTGGAAGAATACGCTTACAATACCATTGTCGGGAACACCGAAGTCGCTCATGTATGTGGATCCTTCCATAAACATATCCAGCGAGCCGCCGATAAGCATTTCCATCTGTGTCATGGCATCCCCAAGCTGCGAGGCAGGAAACACATTGATTGTAATAGAACCTCCGGATCTCTCATGTACAAGATCCGCCACCTTCTGAAGCCCTATGGACGCCGGGTCGCTGGGAGCCGCAGTTCCGCCGAATGAAAGGGTAACCTTTGGGTCTTTCGAAGCATCAAGGGTGTTTTGCGGACTGGAGCTTGGACTGGAACTGGTACTTGGACTGGAACTGGGGGTAGGGGTGGTGGACGGCGCCTTTTGCGAGCATCCCGTCAACCCGAGAAACAGAACCATCAGCAGACAAATCATCGCAGTGGTTTTCCTTTTCATGTTATACCCTCCTTGCATAATAATTT
>JAAXZX010000007.1 GCA_012719645.1 Clostridiaceae bacterium | reverse complement strand
AAGGACAGGGTCACCAATGCCGGGATACACACGAACTTCAGGATAAGCGAAAATGAAGTGATCACGCTGTCAAACCCGTCAGGGACGGTTATTGATTCCGTGCACCTTGACAGGATTATTCCGGATATTTCTTACGGCAGGGTACTGAACGGAAGCGGCTACTCCTTCCTTGCCGAGGCCACTCCCGGCAGCGGAAATTCCGATGCCATTGCTGACCTCGCACCATATTTCGCCAATGTTTCTCCTCCCGAGTTTTCAGTGGGAAGCGGCTTTTTCAGCGAAGAATTTGAGCTTAAGCTGAGCTGCAGCCATCCCGACGCTGTAATCCGCTATACCCTGGATGGGTCCGAACCCACCTTCGATTCTCCCGTGTACGAGGAGCCTATAGTCATAAAGTCAAGGGCGGACGCTCCCAATGTTTATGCGAACAAAACCGGGATTTCAATCTATGACGCGCCTCCGCTGAAGAAAGTGTTCAAGGGCACCGTGGTGAGGGCAAAGGCTTTTGTTTCGGATGAAATCGCGAGTGAAACCGTTACCAATACCTATTTTGTTGATGAAAACATGGCCGAGCGGTACAAGCTTCCAGTCATATCCCTCGTGACTGAACCGGCCAACCTGTTTGACTACTTCACCGGGATCTTCATGAAAGGCAAGGTCCAGGCCGACTGGATAAGCAGCAACCCGGGAGCTGTTTTGGATGGCAGCACACCCGGCAACTACAACCAGCGGGGAATGGAATGGGAAAGGGAAGCGACCATCACCTTCTTTGAACCTGACGGAACCGTGGGCTTCACCCAGAATGTGGGGATCCGCACCTTCGGCGGATGGAGCAGGGCCAACCGGCACAAGCCCATCCGCGTGATCGCCCGCAAGAGGTATGGTGATTCCGAAACCATCGAGTATCCTGTTTTCCCCGGACTTGTAAAGAGGGGAGATCCCGAAAAGCCATTAACCACATTCAAGCAGCTTCTGCTGAGAAGCTCCGGGAATGACTGGGAATCCACCATGATGCGGGATGCCCTGATGCAGAGCCTTGTGGAAGGACTTGGCGTGGATACCCAGGGCTACAGACCCTGCGTTATGTTCATCAACGGGGAGTTCTGGGGAATCTACAACATCAGGGAAGCCCTTGATGAGCACTATATCCATAACAACTACAACGTGGATTTCAATGATATAGTAATCCTGGAAGGCAACTCCGGCCAGGACGGGATGGATCTCTACTATGGCAAGGAAGAGGATGTGAAAAGCTTCAGGGACCTTATTGATTTTGTAAGGAACAACGACATGACAATCCCGGAGAACTATGAATATGTAGCCAGCCAGATAGATATCGACAATTTTATAGTCTATCACGCGGCCGAGATATATTTCGGCAATACCGACTGGCCCGGCAACAATGTCAAGGTGTGGAGGAAACGCACGGACACGATAGATCCGGATGCCCCTCCGGGACATGACGGGCGCTGGAGATGGATGCTTTACGACACCGATTTTGGTTTTGCCCTGTACGATATACACTCCACGGTCAGCCACGATACACTGGAGTTTGCCACCAAAGCGGGTGGAACCGAGTGGCCGAACCCGGACTGGTCCACCGCGCTTTTGCGCTGCCTGCTGACCAATGAGGAGTTTAAGACAAAGTTCATTTCTACATTCGTGGATCTTCTGAACACAAGGTTCAGCCCGTTCTACATAACGGACCGCGTAGTGGAGATGCGTGACGTGATCGAACCCGCCATGCGGGAGCACCTGGCCCGCTGGATGATCGGAGGTATGGATGTATGGAAGCGAAAGACAAATGCCCTTATAGGCTTCGGGCTGGATAGGACAAGGTACGTAGTAATTGACCTGAGAAACTATTTCGGTATTGATAGCTACAAGATCTCGGTGGATCTCTCCGACGAGTCCGGGGGAACCATCAGGTTCAACGGCATGGATGTAACGATTAAAGGTTCCAGGTGGAATGGCAGTATTATGGAAGATATACCGGTGACCCTGGAGGCAGTGCCCGCTGAAGGGTACAGGTTTGCCGGCTGGGAGACCAACCTGGGAATAATGGAAGACCAGGTTATTACTATTGTCCCCAAGACATTTCTTGAGATAAGGGCAGTATTTGTAAAGAATTAGAGGTTAGAGAGCAGAGGCTACAGGTTGGAGTATACATCACACGATATGTGAAATCGCCGCGCTCCGCTCGCGATGACACCCCTGTATGTCATACGAGAAGCAGCGCGGCGAAGCAATCTCATGATCAGCTTCTCTGACCTCGCAAAGACATAATGGAGATTGGCGCGCCTGGCTCCGTTCCGCTCGCGATTACTCCCCGATACTCAGCTTAAGTCTCGGGTTAAGGACCGAAAGCTTGTAAATCTGGTCGCTCTCCTTAAGCAGGTTGGTTTCTTTCCAGACGCCCGCGAACCTGATATTCTCACGGAGAAGAACGTCCTCGCCATTGGTCAGCCTTACAAAATCGAACCTGTAAAGCTGGCCGTCACCTGCAGCATAAACCATGTACTGGCAGTCATGCCTGTCAATTGAGTCAATCCTGTCTACAAGTCCATAGAGGTTTCCATGGATGATTTCCACCAGGGATGAGGCATCCCAGTGCCAGCCGTGGTAGGGAGCGCAAAGGAAGTCTTCCGGTATATAATCGATCCTCTTTATTTTCCATCCTTCCCTGCCGGTGTCCTCAACGGTGATAAGGCCGTAATAATAGGCGAAATATCCGGGCTGCGGCCTGTTCCTGGTTTCGTTTGTTATCTCGGGTCCGGTTATGACCTCTATTTCAACCATGTAATACAATATATTTTCAGGGGTACCGGGAGGCGCCCAGGCCGGAAGAAGCTTCAGCAGCGTAGTATGTCCGGTTCCTTTGAAGGAATCGATATATTTTTGAAGGGGCAGATCCTTTCTGTAATCCTCGGTCAGAAGCTTCCAGGCATAGGGATATGGCTCCTTGTGAAAGCCTATGGTGCCGCATCCGCCGTGATGGCCGTCCATGCTGGAGGCTTCGCGAAGAATACCATAATAGGCCTTGATGAGGTCCTCGGGATTCTTGAAGACCGGAACCGATTCATAATTGTTCATGAGATCGAGGAAGGAATACTTGGTGTTTATGGCAGGCCGCCCGGAGGGCCTGTGGAAGCGCTCCGAATCATCTGTGGGCATATCGGCGGCAGCGAGGGCGCCTTCGTAGCCTTCCGCATCAATAATGGCCGGATGAACCAGGGCACCCATAAGGTACTCGACGCTGGTATGTTGGTATATAATTAATAACCCCACAACTGAAACAAATGCCAGAGCCAGTATCAAAAGAGGTTTTTTGTAACTCTTCAGCACTTTACGCATGGCGGCACTTCCTCATGCTATGATAGCCGGGCTTTGATGCTCTTGCATTGCCGGCCCAGTTTAATATATGATAGAGGAAACGGGGCATGCCATGTAATTATGGCTGAAGAGCAGTAATCAACTGATGGAGGCAGCATAGATGAAGCTTTCAGATCTGTTGAACTACGACAGCGTCATAATACAGTGCCACAACAATCCTGATGCGGATTCCATAGCATCGGGGTTCGCGCTGTTAACCTGGTTCAGGGAGAAGGGAAAGAACGCCAGGCTCATATACAGCGGAAAGGCCCAAATCTCAAAGCCGAATCTGCTTCTTATGGTCCAGGAACTGAATATACCCATTGAACACGTGGAATCCATCAACGGCTTTGACGGGCTTCTCATAACGGTCGATTCCCAGTATGGAGCAGGGAATATCAAAAGGCATGACGTTAAAAATGTTGCCATAATAGACCACCACCAGCAGGAAATCTTCGATGTGCCGCTCACAGAGATAAGAAGCTTCCTGGGAAGCTGTTCGACCCTGGTATGGGATATGCTTGTGGAGGAAGGCTTTGATGTAAACAATTATCCCGAGGTTTCCACAGCGCTTTGGTATGGCCTTTTCTGTGACACCAACGGCTTTTCGGAACTGAACCATCCCATAGACCGCGATATGAGGGACACCCTCGTGGCCGACAAAAGCCTGGCGCGCAGACTCAGGAACAGCAACCTGACCCTGCTGGACCTGGAAACGGCAGGAATGGCGCTTATCCGTACATCATACAACCGGAAAAACCGGTTTGCCGTGATAAAAACCAACCCATGCGATCCCAATATCCTGGGTTATATCAGTGATCTTGCCCACCAGGTGGATGTCATTGACGTGTGTGTGGTCTATAACGAAATAAACAACGGCATAAAGTACTCGGTGCGAAGTTCATCCCCCGAGATCATGGCCAGCGAACTGGCTGCCTGGCTGGCCAATGATATTGGTTCCGGCGGCGGCCACGCCGAAAAGGCGGGTGGTTTCATCAGCAATCACAGGTTTGAGAAAAAATACCCAAACATCAATGCGGATGAGTACCTTCTTTCGAAGATAAGCGAGTATTATTCAAGCTTTGATATCATCTATGCCGGGAAATATGAAGTTGATCCCTCGGAAATGAAAAGCTACAGGAAGCTCCCCGTTGTCTACGGGTATATCAGGAGTTCCGATGTTCTGCCCGGGGGAACGCCCATGATGATCAGAACCCTCCAGGGCGACTACGACGACCTGGTTGCCAGTGACAACCTGTATTTGATGATAGGCATAAAGGGAGAAGTAAGCCCCATAACCAGCGAGATGCTTGAGAAAAACTACACCACTTTCGATGAACCTTACGATCTGTCGACAGAGTATTTCCCAAGCATCCGCAACAAGATTACCGGTGAGAGCATAAATCTGAAAAACATGGCGAAAAAATGCATCAGCAAAGGTGATGTGCAGATTTTTGCAAAGCCTGTTACAAGGGCCACCAAGGTATTCACCATATGGGACAGGGATACATACATGCTTGCGAAGCCTGGCGATTACCTCGCCGTGCGGAAGGACAACCATCATGACATCTATATCATAAACAAGGATGTTTTCAGCCAAATATACGAGGAAATGAGGGAGGAGTGAGCACGAAGAAGCAAGGCAGGATGGCATGTCTAAGAAAAGTAAATTTACTGTAAAAATTTTGGTATGGTAAAATATTACAATGTGCTATATAATGAGAATGTTGCACGGTATCAGCGTGGCCCTTGCCGGGTAGCATAATGGTCCAAGCATCTGTCAAGCCGCGTTGGAGGTAATACTGGTTAATGGAGGATAGAACGATGAAACAGAACCCTGCAGAACGGGAACACGGCACGTCTATCACATTAAGAAATGGGCTTGTCAAGAATGTCAGTCAAAACTTTACCTCCCTGACAGGTTATATGCCGGAGATGGTTACGGGCAAGACCATTGAGGAACTCCTTGTGAAAGACCTTAAGGCGACCCTGGAGAAACCCGAGCTGATAAACAAGTCTGAAAACCTCCATTGTTTCATTTTCAACAAATGGATGATACCCGAGGAAGTGTACATTTCATTCACAGAATGCGGAGCATCTGACGAAACCATCGTTTCGATCCATACAGCGGATTCATTGGGCAATGGCAGGCAATCTTTAAGGGAGAAGTATGAAAGCCTGCTGGAGAAGGAACAAGCCGAAAAGGAAGAACTGAAAAAGGCGCTAAAGGCAAAGGATGATTATGTCCTGTTTATAGCCCATGAACTGAAAACACCACTGGCTATCATTAATTCGGCTGTCCAGGCCATCGAGTACCTTTGCGGCAACGAACTTAGCGACAAGTGCAAGGGTTACCTGAAGAGGATCAAGCAGTATTCGCACAAGCAACTCAGGCTGATAAACAACATCCTGGATATTTCACGGCTCAATGCGGGCTGTTTGAAAATCGACAGGCGAAACATGGACGTTGTAGGCCTTGCCAGGGAGATAACCGAGTCGGTCAAGCTCTATGCCCAGCAGAAGAATATCAGTTTGAAGTTCAGTTCCGCACTGGACAGCATGATAATCGCCCTGGATGAGGATATGTTCGAGCGCATGCTGCTGAACCTCCTGTCCAACGCCATAAAGTTTACCCCGGCCGGAGGAGAAGTCAATGTTTCGGTCTCAAAAACCTGTTCAGGCTCAAGGGATTATGCGCGTATAATGGTCAGGGACCAGGGTATCGGAATACCGGAAGACAAGCAGCAACTGGTATTCGAATGCTTTGGCCAGGCGGATTACACCCTGGCGCGGCAAACCGGAGGCACCGGGCTGGGCTTGTCACTGGTGAAAAAGATCGCATCCGCCCTCGGAGGGGATGTTTTCCTGGAGAGCAAGATAGGGGAAGGGAGCACCTTCATTATCCAGCTTCCTGTCATGCATGTCCAGGAATACAGGGTCTGTGAAAACTCGCCCGGGCAAAATCTCAGCCAGGCAGTTGCCATAGAGTTCAGCGATTATCTTTCATAGCGGCGGTGATCCATGCCTGTAGACCGGCCATGATGCTTATGCTATAGTAATCATGGGACCTTATCTTTATAAAGAAAAAGGAAAGGAGGGCTGACCCATGCTGGACTGGTGGAGCGGATTAAACCTGTTACAGCAAGTATTCACCTGTTTTGCCATCCCGGCCACCCTTGTCCTGATCATCCAGATCATCCTGTTCATAATAGGGTTATCCGGGGGTAACGGTGATGCCGACGTTTCCCACGGCGATATGGACAGCGATGGTTTTGATGTTGGTGATGCCGTATCCGATGGGGATACGGGCGGATTCGGCGAGGCGGCGGATGCCCATGACTTTGACGCAGTCAATGACTCTGCCGTAGTCCATGGCTCTGACGCAGCCCATGATTCGCATGCAGCCCATGATTCCACCGAGGTCAAGCTGCTTACCTTAAGAAGCATTGTCGCATTTTTTGCGGTCGGCGGATGGACCGGAGTTGTGCTGGGAGGTATGGACCTGTCACTTCCCGCGGTTGTGATGCTGTCCCTGATGGCCGGCTGGGCTGCGCTGTATTTTGTCACCTGGTCGATACGGATAGCCCTGAGGCTCCAGTACAGCGGCAATATACAGATGGGCAATGCCATTGGGCAGGTTGGTGAGGTGTATATCACCATTCCATCTGCAAACAGGGGACGCGGCAAGGTTAATGTCATCGTGCAGGAGCGCCTCTGCGAATTTGAGGCCACAACCAGTGCGGACCGTGACCTGAAAACCGGCGAATCTGTCTTTGTTACAGGGATTACTGAGGATAACGCGCTAATTGTAATACCAAATGATGAAGTTACCGCCGGATGAATAGATTAATGGAGGAGATAGGAATATGATAGAGACTGTGACCCTTATCAGTGTAATTACGGTTCTGGTTCTGTTTACGTTTTTATTTATAATCTCCCGCTATCGCAAATGTCCCTCGGACAAGATTATGGTCATCTACGGTAAAGTGGGATCAAGAGATGGCGCGGCAGCAAAATGCATCCATGGCGGGGCCGCCTTCATATGGCCCGTCATACAGGCCTATGAGTACATGGACCTGACGCCCATATCCATCAGCGTGGACCTGGAAAACGCGCTGAGCAGGCAGAACATCAGGATTAATGTTCCTTCCCGGTTTACAGTAGGTATCTCCACCGAACCGGGGGTCATGCAGAATGCGGCCGAGCGCCTGCTGGGGCTCAAGCTGAACGAGATCCAGGAACTGGCCAAGGATATCATATTCGGCCAGCTCCGTCTTGTTGTAGCCACCATGGATATAGAGGAGATCAATACCGACCGTGACAAATTCCTTGAGGCTGTATCGAGGAATGTTGAGACCGAGCTTAAGAAAATAGGCCTCCGCCTCATCAACGTGAACGTCACCGACATCACCGATGAATCGGGGTATATAGAGGCCCTCGGCCGTGAAGCCGCCGCCAAGGCCATCAACGATGCCAAGAAATCCGTTGCGGAAAAGAACAGGGATGGTTCCATAGGTGAAGCCAACGCCATCAGGGACCAGAGGATACAGGTTGCAGCCGCCAACTCCGAGGCTATTAAGGGTGAGAACGAGGCACAGGCAGATATAGCCCAGTCCAATGCGATCCTGCGTGAGCGTCAGGCAGAGGCACTAAAACGCGCAACTGCTGCCGAGAGAATCCAGGCGGCCATGGCCCTCGAAGACGCATATTCTGCCGAACAAAAGGCAGAGCTTGCCCGTGCGGCCCGCGAGAAGGCTACCCAGGAAGCAGATATTATCGTTAAGGCCGAAATTGAGAAAAGACGCATCGAGCTTGAAGCCGAAGCCAAGGCAGAGGAGTCCAGGAGGCTTGCCAAGGGTGAAGCCGATGCCATCTTCCTGAAGATGGAAGCCCAGGCTCGCGGTATGCAGGAACTGCTTACCAAGCAGGCCCAGGGCTTTGCCCAACTGGTGGCTGCCGCCGGCGGAAACGCTGCCGATGCCGCAAGGCTGATGCTGGCCGATAAGATGGAAGACTTGATGAAGATCCAGGTTGAAGCCGTTAAGAACCTCAAGATCGACAAGGTTACGGTTTGGGACAATATGGGAGGAAAGGACGGCGCGCCCGCCACGGCAAACTTCCTTTCCGGCCTTATGAAATCCATCCCGCCCATGAATGAGCTGTACAGGATGGCCGGGCTTGAGCTTCCGGATTACCTGGGCAAGGAGATAAAGAAGCAGGATGAAGCGAAGGGTGCACCCGAGGAAGAAATAAAGGAACCGGCTGCAACCGAAGCCTAAGCCTGATAATGAAGCTGCATTCTGAATTAAAGGACAGAACTGTGGTTGTGTCCGAGCTTTCAGTAAACCCCGGCGGTGCAATATCGCCGGGGTTTTTTGGAGGGTTTATCAGAAACGGGAATGAGCCAAACCGTAATGGTCCGAAATAAAAAGGAAGCACCCCAAGGCACAAACCCGCTGGTATTATGGCAAACAAGAAGAGTGATTTCAGGAAGGTCTGATATGGGTTGATGTGCCCCGGATGCCAGGAGGACATTGCTTAACAAGCCAGGGTATCTGTCTGTTATTCTGGCCGATTGTTATTTTAGTATGTGTTTATTAAAAATCTTTGATTAATTTGTGAACAATTTATTAATGATTGCCAGGCTCAACCCCATGTTGCTGTGATAAACCAGGCGTCGAGAGAATCCCGCGCTGCATTTCGTTTCGCCCGTAATGGCATCATACTGCGCTATTTTTCTTGATTTTTTTCATGGCAGACCTTAATATTAAGGTAAAAGACCATCCTGCCCGGGATGGTCAAAGATTCTGGAGAAAAGCTATGCATGACGGCATAAAGAGGCTGGTTGTAAGGCTTGAATCCCTTGTGGTTCTCAGGGACCTCCTGGAGGATGAAGTCATTCGCAAATTCATCAGTTTGCTTGAAACGATCAGCGGTGAGAAGGATAACTGCAGGAAATTTGTCAGGTGCTATTCGGATTTCTATCACTGCCTGGTATTAAGCTGCCTGGCGCTCAAATTGCCCGAGACCGGTTCATTTGGGGATTATCTTGCCCATGCCGTCATGTATCGTGAGACCCCGGTCAGCCAAATGACGGAACAGGCGGGATTCGAGAGTTTCCCGGAATGGATGGAAAAAGCGCTTCGGAACGAGCTTAATATATTGGGGGAAATGGCAGCCATATCGTCCCGGGATATAAAATCCGGATGGCTTGACAGCCATGGGCATCAGTCGATGGAAATCATCGGGAACCTTCCCGAATGGAACACCGGCCTTAAAAACCGTGGCATTTTTAAACCCGGCAAACCCTGGGGCGACAGCGCGGACCGGCTGATCGATTTCTTCAGGCAATGGGGATCGGGAAGCTTTGCCCGCTACAAGGGATTTATATGGGAGCGAAACGGCGACCAGGGGACCCTCAGGGGAGTGGATGAACCCGATCCGGTAAGGCTGAGCGATTTCATAGGCTATGAGCAGCAAAGAAAAGAGATTATTGATAACACGCTCCGGTTCCTGAAGGGATACCCGGCAAACAACCTGCTGCTTTACGGGGATCGCGGCACGGGCAAATCCTCAACCGTCAAGGCGCTCCTTAACGAATACCATGATAAAGGGCTTCGCATCATCGAGGTGCCCAAGGAACTCCTGGCTGATTTCAACCAGATACTCAGGATCATACGGAACAGGCCGCATAAGTTTATTATCTTTATAGACGACCTCTCATTCAGTGACGACGAGAGTACCTATACCGCACTCAAGGCTGTCCTCGAGGGAAGCCTCGAGAGCAGGCCGGCCAATATTCTCGTATACGCAACCACCAACAGGCGGCACCTGGTCAGGGAGAGATTCAGTGACAGGGCCGGACTTACATCTGGTAATGCCGATGATGAAATCCACGCTGCGGATACCATGGAAGAAAAACTGTCCCTGGCAGATCGTTTTGGCATGACCATCACCTTTACAGCCCCGGACCAGGAAGAATACCTGAAAATAGTGGAAGTTACGGCCAAAAGACGAGGCCTGAGCGTAGAAAGGGATGTCCTGCGCAAGAAGGCCATACAATGGGAGATGTTTTACAACGGGCGTTCGCCCAGGACGGCAATGCAATTCATCAACTGGCTGGAAGGATACCTAAAAATGATGGATGAGTCTTCAGGAGGCTAAGGAGATGGCCAGGTTAGTAAAAACATTCGCGCTGACTGTTCTCTGTGTCCTGGTCACGGGCCTTCTGTTCAGCAGTCAGGTGGCGGATGAGGCAATCAATAATTCCATTACATTAGCTTTCGGCGATTATATGTCAGGCGTAAAATCAGCCGATTTGGTAATGACCATGGCGGCGGCCGGAAATGAATACCAGCCTGAGGGAATATATGGCGCCGAGTTCGGGACTGCCGGTTTCATCGGCGAAACCGAAAGGGGCCCTGAAACGCCGCAGCTTGTGACGAGTTTCGAGGAGTATGCGCGGATTTTTGGCAGCCATCCTGGCCGGTCATATATGCCTTATGAAGTGAAGGGCTATTTTGACAATGGCGGGAAAAAGCTCTATGTGGCCAGGGTTATATCACAGACTGCAGAGACAGCCAAGGCCAGCCTTAAGAGCGGAAAGAAAAATGTCTGCACCATACGCGCGATTAACGCCGGCGAATGGGGAAACCGTGTTGCGGTGAAGGTCCTGAAAGGCATGAATTCTACGGAATCGAACCCCACCTTCATGCTGGAAGTTTTCTGTTTCACATATGGTAAATTCAGTTCCCTGAAGTCCGGAAATGCCGATCCGCAGCTTGCCGATATCATTGAGGTCTACAATGATATCTCCCTCCTGGAAGGCTCCCCGTATTATTACCAGGATGTAATCAACCAGACTTCATCGCTGATACGGCTGGAAATAAGCGGGGAGGATGATGGAAGCCTGGTTCCCGATGCCGTCGATAAAGCCGTCTGGCTTTCCGGCGGATCGGACGGCGATGCCCCGGTCCTGGCGGATTTCCTGGGAAAGGATGAAATGAACGGGAATCCTGCGACCGGGCTTAAGGCGCTTGAAAAGATATCTGTCATTTCCACGCTTTATTCTCCTGCATCATGCCTGTGCGACGGGCTGGAACAGGCCATGATCAAACAATGCGAGGCCCTGGGCGACAGGACTGTAATTCTTGATACCGCTTTCAACGATCCCCATCCCTCCCCATGGAGTACCTATATAAGCAGCTATGCGGCCTGCTATACGCCATGGATACAGGTTACCGGACCTGACTCGAAGAGTGTCCTGGTTCCGCCAGGAGGATTCATTGCGGGTCTTTACAGCAGGAACGATTATGTTAAGGGACCAAATAAGTCGCCTGAAAATGAAGTGCTGGTCGGCGTTACCGGATTGGAACAGGATCTTTCGCCGCAGGCCCGTAAAGCCCTGTCTCTAAGAAGGGTCAACTCCATCAAGGAAGTTTCGGGTATGGGTTATGTTGTCGGCGAGTTCAGCACGTTGTCGGATCTGGCCGATGATTACGAACTGCTTCGTTACAGGCGTTATGTCAATTACCTCAGGGATTCCATCAGCACCAGCCTGTTTTGGGCATCAGGCAGGGAATGGACCCCGGATATGCAGAGCAAAGTAAAAATTAGCATTGAGGATTTCCTGGACAGGGAATGGACGCGTGGAGCCCTGGCAGGAAGCACCCAAATAGAAGCCTACTATGTCAGGATCAACATCCAGCAGGTTCCGGGCGGTGTGGACATCCCGCCGTCTGCGGAGATTGAAGTCGGCGTAGCCCTGAAAGAGCCGTCCCAGTTCTTTGTGTTCACTGTCCGGAAATAATCTATATTGTCCTATTGCCTGTAGAAAACGGTGTCGCCGTTAAGTAACTCTATTCTTGTTACCATTATGGTTTTAAAGTTAAGACTGCTGTAATTATACTCAAATTTGTATTTATCATAGAATTCGCCTTCCCGGGTTGCCTTGATTCTTTCCAGGGTTGCAACGGCGTTAAGGCCGGGCCTGTTGCTGTCGTACATGGTAAGATAAATCCTGTTTGGATCATTTATATCGTATGCTATCCTTGTAACTAGCACGGCATGCCTTCCGTATGGGCATTCCATACTTACCAGGGCCGGCTTTCCGCTGTCCAGCAGTTCAACCAGTGGTTGTATCAGTGAACTCTTTGTCTGCAGGTTTTCTATTCCGATTATGACGGGACCCAGCATGCGGCTTATGCCTGAATCAATCTGTGCATTCTGATTCCTGTTTATGAGTTTAATAATGTCCAGCTCGGCAGGCGGCACATTTTCATTGGCTTTTTGGGACCATGCGTCAAAATACGCCCTTTCATATCTCTTAATGCTTACTCCATCTATTGTGCCATTACCCTCAACCATTTTGATAATGTGTCCGGTATCTATCAGCCTTTGCCTGTATTTCGGATCTATAACCGCCGTATCGCCGTCAGGATTCAAAAGATCATTCCAGGAAGGCTGGTTATCAATCATGAAGAGCGTAGGAACGTGAATGTCAAACACGTTGTTGTTTTTTATCATTTCAATTGTACTCTCATCCAGCTTAATTGCCTTCAGTTTGGTTTCTCCAAGAATTAGTGCTGCCAATCCGCGGATTCTTGTTTCCTTAAGCTCGTAAGGAAGCGATTTCTCATAGATCAGCTTTGCCGTAATCGCAAAGCCTCCGCAGTTGCCTTCGGGCGAGTTTACATCACCGAAATTTTCAAATGGAAACCCGTCTACCTCGGACCTGAACCCGCTGTCGGCAATGATCTGCATATCGGCAGCGCCGTCGCCGTCACTGTCAATCTCCAGTTCGCCGAGAGATGACAGGAGCCTGTCAAGCAGCTTTGCCAGGGCATCAGAATCCCTGGCATGGATGTAAATACCCCCTGTTGCGGAAGCGATTCGTTTCAGCTTTTCCTCGTCACAGTCACCCAGCCCTATGGCAATAATCTCAACCCGCATGTTTTTAGCTCTGCCAATAACATAATCCTCGCCAGGCGGGAATTGGTACCAGTTGGTCGCATTATAACCATCAGTAAGCAGGATCATGAACTTCTTATTGAAGGAATTCTGTGAGAACTCTTTGAGCCCGTCATCAATGGCTGTCTCAATGGAAGTGCCGCTAAAGTTCTGAAACTCGGCCTTGAGTCTCTCAATGCTTGTTTTTACGGTTTCCTTCGAATCGGTCATCCCCGTTACCCTGTGGTAATATGCCTGGAATGCGCCTACAGAGAAGAGAAATTTACCATCATCAAGCCTGTCAACCAGTTCGGTCATCAGGCTCAGCCTGTTGAATTCGGCATCATGGCCGTAGTCCGAAGGATTTACGCTGCTCGTGTCTTCTGTTACATATTCCACTGGGAACATGGACCCGGAATTGTCGATAACCAAAGCAACCTCGGTTTTTACCTGGTCCGGCGCTTTTGATATGTATGCCAGGCCGAATATCTGAAGGTTTGCGATTGGCGCGCTCATGGTATTGCTTTTCTTGTCGATAACAGATTCAAGCCATGATACTTTGCCGGTTTTCCTGTCATAGGCAAAGATTCCCACGTCATCCGGAGAGCCAGCCGAACTCAGGTCAAAAACTGCCTGAACGCTTTCTATTGTGGTAACTCCTTCTACATGCGGTGAAAACTGCAATGGGGAACACAGTTCGTATATGTTTCCTATGACAAAATCGTTCTGCTCCAATTCCTTCACATGGACCTCATCCACGAAAACATCGGCGATGTTTCCGTAACCCGACACGTGCACCCTGCATGGTCCCTTATCAATGGTGTACTCGCGCATCTTCCCAAAATCGTCTTTTTCGAGCGGATCCAGCCCAAGAAACAACTCATGGGTATCTATATAGCCATCGCCATCGGTGTCCGCATTGTAGGGGTCTGTTCCGTATCTTTCCAGTTCCTCTTTATCGGTAATGCCATCGCCATCAGTGTCCAGGTTCTCATAGTAATCGGGGGAATGATCAAGAAGAAGGGAGGTTAAACGGTTTTCCGGATCAAATCCCGAGTAATCCTTTACAAGGCAGAACTCCTTTTCGATAAAATGTCCTTTATACTCTGCTTCAAGTATGTATGTACCAAATCCGTTAACCTGCGATGACAGATCCAAGCCATTGCGTACCGGCTTGCCATTGAGATAGATTGCCAGTTCATCCTCGTTGTAAAACAGATCCCTGACATTTACCCTGATTTTAAGGTTGTGAATGTCCGATACATTTACTTCATATCCAAGAGCCCGGATACTATCATCCCATTGAATGCCTGTTCTTAAGAGCAAAAAGCCGGCAAGCAGAAGGACAAGCATAACGATGGATATAATAATAATCTTTTTCCTTTTCATAGCGGCCTCCAAGATAAAGGTGCGACAAACTTATATTACCATAAAACGTCAAAATTAAAAGACGTTTTGCATAAATATCCGCAATACCAGGGTCCACGTTCATGCCTGTTTTGCATTTTGCATTTTTCAATGCGCATTTATTATTTGTGCCAAAAAGCGCTCATAATAAGAAGGCATTTGAAAGGACAGAGGGTGGAACCATGGATATATTCTCAAGTTATCGCCTGATAAAGGTGGACGACGGATATGACCTGGAACTGTTCATCCACAATCCAGGCATGAACGACACGGAATTTGCAGAGGAATTCGGCAGGATCGACCCCGATAACAGGCAGAGGCTGAACCGCAATATCCTTGACTATATCTCGGATAATTTCCCCGGAATAAGGATCCGGATGGTGAAGGTCATGGTAGGGTCGCTTCTTCTAACTTCATTCTTCTATGCGGCGCCCATCCAGGCCCAGGCGGCTGCAGGCACCCAGATCCAGGCTGCACAGAGCGCCCAGCAGGCAGGAAACTACGACTACTCTGCCAGGATAAGCATAAACGGCCAGATCCAATCCTTTTACAGCAAGCCTTTCTTCTATAACTACACCACCTATGTGAACCTTTACGAGTTCGGCCAAAAGATAGGGGCCAGCGTCTGGTGGAACAACTCTTCCAACACGGTTGGCATCAATAAAAACGGAACCCAGATAGCGTTCGTTCGGGGTTCATCGGTTGCAAGGATAAACGGCACCCAGGTTCCGATGCCCAGGTCCCTGGTGGTAAACGACGTGACCTATGCACCGCTGAAGTTCATAGCCGAAAACCTGGGTTATGAAGTGACTCTCGACAGTACCACCAACACCGTCATGGTCAATAAAAAGGCGGACCAGGCCGGGAGCGCGGGCGTTTATACGGTGGTGGCCGGCGATACCCTCTGGAGTATAGCGAAGCGGTATAATATGACGGTTGACAACCTGAAGAAGACAAACAACCTTACCTCCGACATGATATACCCGGGCCAGAAGCTCTATTTGTACAGAACCCACCTTGTCAAATCCGGGGACAGCCTGTGGCGCATCGGGCAGCAATACGGCGTCAGCGTGGCCGACTTAAAGAAGGCAAACAACCTCACCTCGGATATGATCCTGGTGGGGCAGACTCTTATCATTCCGTGGTCAGGAACCGCTGCACCAGCGCCGGCGCCGGAAAAGCCGTCGCCTGTTACCTCATGGCCCGATGTGACCTATATCGTGCAGCCCGGCGATACAGCCACGTCCATAGCGAAGAAGTTCGGCGTAAGCCAGCAGGATATTATGAGGTACAATTACAAGGACCCCGATGAATGGTTCAACGCCGGCGAGAAAATCGCCATATCAGGATATGCTCCCAGGACCTACACCGTAACGCCCGGCCAGGACAAGGCTCCGGCAAGGAAGGGGGCGCTTGTGGACTGGCAAACCGAGGGAAAATACCTGATAAAGAGAAACTACACCTTCACCGTGGTGGACGTGGAAACGGGCAGGCAGTTCAAGGCGGTCATGATCGGCGGATATAACCATGCGGATATTGAGCCTGCAACAAAAGCCGATACAGAGATAATGAAACAGTTGTTCGGTGAGTGGAAATGGTCGCCCAGGGCAGTGGTGGTTTATATCAACGGGATGAACATCGCGGCTTCGCTGTCGGGCATGCCCCACGGCGCCGATACAGTGACAGACAACGGTGTAAACGGAATGTTCGACATGTACCTTAAGGGCAGTACCTCCCATAGCAGCAGCACCTCGAAGGTGTATCTTCAGGAACATGCCAACATGGTGCTGAAGGCTGCCGGGCAATAGGCAAAAAGCTCGTTATTTGTGCCATTCTATTGTATTCTGCCGACCCATGGATTATAGTAATATATGATTGATCATTCGCGGCGGCCTGCTGCGCTTTCCCGGGAGACTGGTTAAAAAGCGGGAGACGGCCGGGCTGTGCCGCAAAGGGGATTTCTGCAGGGGAGATGTTGCCTCTTGGTTTTTTCGAGCCTGGTCTTTTTATGTATTTTCCTGCCTGTTAGCCTGTTTCTCTATTTCGTTATCAAAGACAGGACCTGGCGCAATTGGGTCCTGATCATATCGTCGCTTGTTTTCTACGCATGGGGTGAGCCTGTATGGATCACTGCCATGATCTTCAGCGGGGTGTTCGATTATTTCAATGGCCTGATGGTGGAGAAGTACCGCGGGACCAGGAAAGCAAAGGCGTTTGTTGCCCTTTCTGCTGTCGGAAACCTTCTGTTATTGGGCATTTTCAAGTATTCAGGGTTTTTCGTGGAAAACATAAATACCCTGTTTGGCCTCAGTCTTAATGTTCCAAGAATATCACTGCCCATAGGCATATCATTCTACACCTTCCAGACCATCTCCTATGTTGTGGATGTGTACAGGGGAGAGGTGAAAGCCCAGAGATCCCTTTTAAAGTTTATGCTCTTTATGTCCCTGTTCCACCAGTTGGTGGCAGGACCAATTGTCCGTTACAGCGATATCGCGGCCGAGATCGAGCACAGGCGGGTCACGGCGGCGGGATTCAGCGAAGGGGTGAGCCGTTTCATCACCGGCCTTGGCAAAAAGGTGCTAATTGCCAATACGGCAGGCGAGCTTGCCCTTAACTTCCTTGGCAACGATTATGAAAGGCTTCCTGTGACCGGCGCATGGCTGGGAATCCTTCTCTATGCCTTCCAGATATACTTCGATTTTTCCGGGTATTCGGACATGGCCATAGGCCTTGGTCGTATGTACGGCTTTACGTACAAGGAGAATTTCGATTACCCGTACATATCAAAAAGCATCACGGAATTCTGGCGGAGATGGCATATCTCCCTGGGTACTTTCTTCAGGGATTACCTGTATATCCCGCTGGGAGGCAACCGCAGGCACCTTGTCCGCAACCTGCTGGCCGTATGGTTCCTTACCGGGCTCTGGCACGGCGCCAGCTGGAACTTCATCATCTGGGGTCTCTACTATTTCGTCTTTGTCCTTATTGAGAAGCTCTTCCTGAAGAAACTGCTGGACAGGCTGCCGTCGGTGTTTTCACGGCTGTATACCCTGCTGGTGGTGCTGATCGGCTGGGTGTTCTTCTACCATACCGACATGAGCCAGGGCCTTCGGTTCCTGGGAGTGATGTTCGGAAAAGCGTATGCATTTACCAATAGCGAGGTTTCAATCCTGTTCAGGAGTAATGTGATATTCATCGTTATTGCCGCCATCGCGTCGACGCCGCTTGCCGTAAGGCTGTTTACTGCCATAAAGAACTATTTCCAGGATAACCGGGCAAGGGTTGCCTTTATTGATAACGTCTTCAAACCCGTTATCAATATATTGATCCTTGTCCTTTCCCTGGCCTTCCTTGTAGGCCAGAGCTATAACCCGTTTTTGTATTTCAGGTTCTGAGAGCTTTGGGGGTTGCCATGAAAAAACTCAGGCTGGATGCCATTGCATTTATAGTTATACTGGGAGGACTCGGGCTTGCAAACCTGCTTAACTTCAACAAGCCCACGGTATCGGCGCTAGAAAACAGGATGCTTAAGGCCAGGCCTTCGCTGACCTGGGAATCGCTTTTCAGCGGCGATTATTTCAGGGATTACGAGGATTACTACAGCGACACCTTCCTTAACCGGGACAGTATTGTGAAGATCTGCCGCGATATTAAGGATTCACTGTCCCTCAATGAGCCCGGGGTTACCCTGGTGGTGACACGTGAGCAGAACGCACCTGTAAACCAGGTTCCTGAAGCCACGCCAACACAACCCCCCCAGCCTTCAACACCGAGGCCTTCCACAAGTCCCGGTGACTTACCCGAAACACAGGAACCTCCCGAAACCGGGATGACACCGGAACCCACACCAACACCCACGGCCGAACCGCCAAGGGAGTTCGGAGATGACGAAACCGTTGCCTATTACCTGATTGTGGACGGAAAGGCAGTACAACTATTCAAGTTCAGCCGGGAAGGAATGGATTACTATGCCGAGGTTCTGAACAAGTACCACGAGGTGCTGGGAGACAAGGTCACCCTGTATTCGGTGATACCTCCTACGAACAGTGAATTCGTGAAGCTCAGAAAGTATGCCGATATCACCGACTCACAGAATGATGCCATGGACTATCTCCGCAGCCGGCTCGACCCCGGAATAGTGACGGTCAATGTCTATGATGCCTTAAACCGCCATAAGGACGAATACATATACTTCAAGACCGATCATCACTGGACTGCCCTGGGAGCGTATTACGGGTATTGCGCCTTCATGGATGCCACCGGCATGGAGCCGGTACCCCTGGACAGGTATGAAACCGCAAAGGTTGAGGGGTATCTTGGAAGCTCCTATACCAAGACGCTGAACAAGGAACTGGAGAAAAACCCGGACACCATATACCTGTACCTTCCCTTTACAAACCATGAATATATAATGTACAGCGGAAACAAGGCAAAAACCGCAGATCTCATCGATATGAGCTATGCTGAGGGATCCAGTGACAAGTACCTGATCTTCATGAGCACCGGCGGAGCTACCTGGTCAGTTATTAAGACCGATGTACATAACGGGAAGAAGATCCTTGTTATGAAGGATTCCTTCGGCAACGCATGGGTTCCGTTCCTGCTGCCGCACTATGAAGAGATTTACGTTGTGGATGCCAGGTTCTACAGCAAATCCTCCACAGGTCTGAACATACCCCAATTCATTGAGAAATACGGTATCCAGGAACTGGTATTCCTGTTCTACATGGAGGATGTGAACTGGACCAAGTTCATGAACGGGGTGGAGAACCATCTGAATTGAGGCGGGAGGTTCAAATCCACAGGGTTTTGCAGATAAATAACTGAGAATATACAGAAAAAAGCCCCGCGGGATGATCCGGTCATCCTGGTGCGGGGCTTTTTATTTTATCAGCATGCATCCTTATCCAAGGATGGCTTTAAGGTCCTGCCCGGGGGTGCTGATGGGCTTGATGCCGAACTTCTCCACAAGCACATTCAGTACGTTGGAGGAGAAAAAGGCAGGTGTGGACGGGCCGATGTAGATGTTCTTTATGCCCAGAGCCAGGAGGGTCAGCAGGATGCATACTGCTTTCTGTTCATACCAGGAGAGAACCAGTGTCAGCGGAAGATCGTTCACACCGCAGTTGAAGGCCTTTGAAAGCGCCAGGGCAACCTGGATGGCTGAATAGGCGTCATTGCACTGGCCCATGTCCATTATCCTCGGAAGGCCGCCGATCTCGCCGATATCAAGGTCGTTGAACCTGAACTTGCCGCAGGCGAGGGTAAGGATCACGGTATCGGCAGGCGCCTGCTTCACGAACTCTGTATAGTAGTTCCTGCCGGGTTTCGCACCGTCGCAGCCTCCGACCAGGAAGAAATGCCTGATGGCGTCGGCTTTAACCGCCTCGATAACCTTGTCTGCCACACCCAGTACCGTGTTCCTGGCAAATCCAGTCATGAGCTCGGTGCCGCCGTTGATGCCGGTCATCACGCGGTCCTCGGGATAGCCGCCCAGTTCAAGGGCCTTTTCTATGACAGGCGTAAAGTCCTTGTAGCCGTTTTCATCGGCCTTAATGTGGACCAGTCCGGGAAAACCTACAACGGCCGTGGTGAAGATCCTGTCGCTGTAGTTGGGCTTGGGAGGCATGAGGCAGTTGGTGGTGAAGAGCACCGGGGCGGGAATATCCATGAACTCCTTCTGCTGGTTCTGCCAGGCTGTTCCAAAGTTGCCCTTAAGGTGCGGATACTTTTTAAGTTCCGGGTAACCATGGGCGGGAAGCATTTCACCGTGGGTATAGATGTTGATGCCCTTGCCTTCTGTTTGCTCCAGCAGCATTTTCAGGTCACGGAGGTCATGCCCGCTTATGACGATGAAAGGACCCTTTTCAACCACCGTGGAAACCTTCGTGGGTATGGGATGTCCGTAGGCAGATGTATTGGCCTCATCAAGGAGCGCCATGCACTTGAGGTTGGCATGCCCGAATTCCATGAGCAGGTCCAGCCACTCCTCAACGGTATGCTCTTCTCCTATGGCGCGCATACCCTTGAAGAACCAGTTATTGACCTCCTGGTCCTCCTTGCCCAGTACACGGGCATGATGGGCATAAGCCGCCATTCCGCGTATGCCAAGAAGCAGGGTGGAGCGCAGGGATACGATGTCGGGATCGCCATTCCACAGTTCAGCCTCGGAAAGGTTTTCAGCCCATCCGAGCTTGTACTTCTCATCCTCAATCTCCCACTTGAGCTCGTCAATTCTGCCCGGGTCGAAGTTGACATTGGTGATGGTGGCAAAGAGGCCATCCACCATGAGTTCTACCGCCCGCCCGGTGGGTTCCTTTCCGGATGCCGCCCTGGCAAGCCCTACAAGTGCACAGGTCAGGGCATCCTGCTTGTTGGCAACCTCGGCCGTTTTACCGCATACACCGGCCTTTGTGCAGCCTTTTCCTCCGGCGGTCTGTTCACACTGGAAGCAAAACATATCTGACATATCGGTCTCCTCCTTGTTTAATCGTCTAGTATGGTTCCATCGGTTCCGATGATGACAACCTGCCAGGGCACCAGCTTTCCGCTGTTGAGCAGTGCGTTCTTCACTGCATTCACGATGCCGCCGCAGCAGGGTACCTCCATGCGGAGAACCGTGACGCTCTTGATGTTGTTCAGCCTGAGAATCTCAGTCAGCTTTTCGGTATAATCCACTTCATCCAGCTTGGGACAGCCGATGAGTGTTATCTTGTTCTTCATGAAATCCTCATGTATGCTGGCATAGGCATAAGCCGTACAATCAGCCGCCACCAGGAGGTGCGCGTCCTTGAAATATGGGGCGTTGACCGGCACAAGCTTGATCTGGCAGGGCCACTGCCTGAGCGCGGATTGAGGCTTCTGTGCGTTCGCAGGCGCCGCAGGCCTGGTTTCTGCGGCCTCGCGCCTTATGAACATTGCCCGGCTTCCGGGGCAGCCGCCCCCATGGCTGTGATGGTGGGCATGGGCATGAGCGTGTTCCTGCTCCTGCTTTTCATTCATATTCTTCTTAACGGCCTCCTCGTCAAAGGGCTCGGCCTCTCTTTCCTCTATGGTAATGGCCCCTGTGGGGCACTCGGGCAGGCAATTGCCCAGGCCGTCACAATAGGATTCGGATACCAGTTTCGCCTTTCCGTCCACAAGCTGCAGCGCGCCTTCGTGGCATGCGTTTATGCACAGGCCGCAGCCGTTGCATTTATCTTCATCGATCCTGACAATTTTCCTTTTCATGCTGATCACTCCTTGTTCTTTTTTT
>JAAXZX010000074.1 GCA_012719645.1 Clostridiaceae bacterium | reverse complement strand
CATCCCTTCCATTTTGAGGGGGCCATGCTCTGCCTGAAAGCCGGAAAGGCTGTGCTGTGCGAAAAACCGTTTACCCTGAATGCCAGGGAAGCGGAAACCCTGATAGGGTATGCAAGAAAGAAAGGCCTGTTCCTTATGGAGGCCATGTGGACCCGTTATCTCCCGGCCATCGTAAAGGTCAGGGAGTGGCTGGAGCAGGGCTCGATAGGCGAGATCCGCTTCCTTAAGGCGGACTTTGGCTACAGGTGTTCATGGGATCCTGAAGGAAGGCTGCTGAACCCCGAACTTGCCGGGGGAGCCCTGATGGATGTAGGGATTTATCCGGTATCATTTACGTCGATGGTCTATGGAAGCCAGCCGCAATCCATAAAAAGCATGGCTCATATTGGTGAAACCCATGTGGATGAGCAATTTGCTGTCCTTTTCGGGTATGAAGGCGGGAAAATCGCTTCCCTTTCCGGCGCTGTGCGCACCAGGCTTGTAAATGACGCCCTGATAATGGGAACAGATGGAATGATCCATATCCCGGATTTCTTCTGCGCGAAGACGGCGACTCTTTACTCGTCCTCAGGCGGTAAAGAGGTGTTCGGACCCAAGTTTGACGTGAACGGTTATAACTATGAAGCCGCCGAAGCCATGCGCTGCCTGAGGGAAGGCAGGCCGGAGAGCAGTATTATGCCCCTTGATGAAACCCTGGCCATTATGCGCACCATGGACGCCATCCGTGCCCAATGGGGGCTGAAATATCCCGGCGAGGACGAAGTCAGGTGAAGCTGGCCCGGCAGGGGCGATTAATCATTGACGGCTTTTTTGAGTTTTCTCTGCTTGTCTTCGTACTGGGCTTTATCGGCTGCCCTCATCAGGTCTTCGAAAGTATCGGAACTTTCGGGGTCGTAATAGGCAAACCCGATGCTGATGGACAGTTTGTACGGCTTCTTCGACAGTTCGTTGTGAAGTTCGCAATACCTCTGTATCCTGTTTCGTATATCATCCTCGTCGTTACTGGACGCATCGGAGATGATCACCGTGAACTCGTCCCCGCCCATACGGCCGATAATATCCGTGTTGCGGAAGGTCTTGGCAAATATTTTGGCAGCGCTTGCGATGGCATAGTCTCCTTCACTGTGGCCGAACTGGTCGTTTATCTTCTTGAGACCGTCCAGATCGGCGTATAGGAGGAGAAAACCCGCCTTGTTCCTTTTGGCGGTTTCAAAGTATTCGTTACCCAGCTTCATGAATCCGCGGCGGTTATATAGCTGGGTCAGTTCGTCACGGATGGATTGCAGGTGCAACTGCTCATTGTAATAGCTGAGATCCCTCAAGGCCTTTTTCAGCCGTCTTTCCGCTTCTTTTCTCCGCGCTATCTCTTCCTTGAGGTGCATATTGCTTTCCGAGAGTTCCCTGGTTCTTTCCTTAACCTGTATTTCCAGGTCGGCAGCCTGCCTGGTGATCCTCTCTATGAGCATGGTGCCTTTAAGCGAAACGCTCAGCCTGTACCGGATGATCTCGTAGTTCTTGTTAATGGTGGAATCAAAGTCCAGCATGACGTAACCCATCTTGTTGTTGCCCTGGTGGAGCACCTGCACCACGAGGTTGAACCTGTCCTTGTAGAGATCTTCAAGGAAAGGTTCGGGAAGAAGGTCCAGGGTGTTGAATACCATGCCCTGGCCGCCCTTCTTGTAGCATGACTTGTCAGTCATTGCCAGGATGAGGCGTGATTTGTCCAGCGGGTTTTCATCATCTTCAAACAGGGCTATGTAGCAGGTATGTATATCAAGCAGGGGCAAAAGCTGGCAGGCTGTCCTGAGCTGGTTTTCATAGTCAAGGCTGGCCATGAGGGCTTCTCCGAGACGCTCCGTGTTTTCGCCAAGAAGAGGATTGGATATGGAACGGTTGGCGGACGCATTCTGAAAGGTGTCAAACAGGTAGATGGTTGCGGCGTGCAGGAGGTTTTCGGCCCGTATTATTTCCTCCCTGGCGGTAAGGTTTTTCATGATTGTTTTACGGATGGCGGGCAGCATGTCCTGTATAAACAGCCAGTCAATCCTGTTTTCAGAACACCATAGAATGAGCCTGTGGATGGACATTACGAACTTGTCCCTGGTTCCTTCCGTATATTCCTCAAAGAATGACTCCAGGACCTGCCTTTCCTGGTTTATCAAACCTCTCTGCACAACAGGGCTGTCGCTTATATCCAGTGTATTATTCAATTTCTCCAGTTCGGCCATGATCTGATTGATCTGGTCTTCAGCGTTGTTGCCGTCTTCCTCGGCAAGGTCCGGAACGACGTAGGTCTTCTTGACAACTGAAGGCACGCAGCCGCAGGACGACCTAAGTATCATCCTTGACGGAATCTCAACGTGATAGGTAATATCACGCCCTTCCAGGATGTTAAGGAGCATTTCGCCGGCCTTCCTGGTCTGGTCGTAAAAATTTTGTCGTACGGTGGTCATACCGTAGACCCTGCTGCTCTCGGTGTCGTCGAAACCGGTTATCGGAAGCGTAAAAATCAAGTTCTTATTATGCCTGTTATATTCAAGCAGGGCGCCCATTGCCATATTGTCGTTTGAACTGACAAGGGCATCAAACTGTATGTTTTCCCTTCTGAAGGTACGCACTGCTTCGGAGCCGGTATCGAAGCGGAAATCGCCGTTATATATCAGGCTGGGATCAAACTCTACCTGGTGTGCTGCCAGGGAATCGCAATACGCCTGGAAACGGATGTAAGCTTCCTTGCAGGGCGGGCCTTTGATAAAGGCTATTCTCCTGTATCCGTGTTCCTCGATCAGGTGGTCCACAACCTGGCGCATACCGGTGTAATTGTCGATGGTCACAGACGGGAAACCCTCAAACCTCTCGCCTACGGTTACTATGGGTATATCACCGTAGCTCTTAAGCAGTTCGACAATGGAGTTGGAATCGCTGTAGACACCGATGGCGGTTGTAGGAATAACCAGCCCGTCAACCTTGTTCTTGTCTATGAATTTCAACAATATATTGCGGCACCTGTCCCATTCATAGGGAGAATCAACCCGTCCTGTGACAAAACAGATGACATTGATGTTGTTTTCCTTTGCAAAGTCTGTAAGTCCCGAGAGAAGCAGGGACTGGTAGTAATGGTTTTCTACCCAGCTTGGTATCCAGTCGATGAGGATACCGAAGGTATAGTTTTTTTTCTTTGCTGGCATGATACCATCTCCCGGACAAGTAATGGATTGACCTGATCTAAGCCTGTGTAGACTGTTGATTCCGGAGTATAGCAACCCGTAGGCTATTATAAACCATGCTGCAGAATTAGGAAAATCCTGTTATATTACATATTACCACATTTGGCCATCGACAAATCCGGGTATATGTCATGAATTAATAAAATTATATCATACAGCGGCTGACCGCTCTTTTCTGTCCCGGGCAGAAGGGATATAATGAAATAGACTGGCTGTATAATTTCGGAAAAGCCGGTCGGGGGAAGAAAGATGCTGAAAAAAATTACCGCATTCCTGATCGCATTGGCTGTTCAGGTTACAGGGCTGTCATATGCGGCTGGAGCCAGCAGTACGTTACATAACAGGGTGGATACCCGTGTGTTGCGGGGTATTGGGATCGAGCTTAAGGAAGCCGGCACCTCCCGTGCTCTCGTTGAAACGTCTTCAGGTGTTATGGGTGTGGACACCGCTGATTTGACAGGCGCCTGGATAGAGGGAGGACAGGTATGGATTTCCTATTATTCAGATGGTACGCTTCTTAAAGGACGCTACATGGAACCTGACCTGGTAAGGCACTTTGAAGCCAATGGCAGCAACCTGTCCCCGGACGAAATGGATGCCTCTGAGGCCGGCGAAGCAATGGGTTTGGACCGCCTGAGGGAGTTGGTTGAAGGTATCGATGGTACAGTAACCGTAGCTGTTATTGATACCGGGGTTGACCTTAGGCACCCCTGGTTACAGGGCAGGACAGTTTTCCCGTATGACGCAGCGGAGGATGATTATGAGCCCCAGGACCTCTTCGGCCATGGAACCCATATCGCCGGGATTATCGCGCGGAATACCCCATCAAACGTCAGGATCATGCCTGTGCGGGTATTCAATAAGGATGGGGACGCCCCGGATTCGCTGATTGTCAAGGGGATCTACCATGCGGTCAGAAACGGAGCGGATATCATCAATATGTCCCTTGGCGGATACGGGACTACCGCTTATCTGGACAAGGCCATAGACTATGCAGTTTCCAGGGGGGTTATGGTCATCGCATCGGCCGGCAACGAGGCAAAGGACAACTCCCATTATTATCCTGCCGCATTTCCTGAAGTGATGACTGTTGGAGCCACAGGAATAAACGGTGATCTGCTCTATTTTTCCAATACCGGTGATCCTGTCGATGTGTGCGCTCCTGGTGAGAAGATTGTGAGTGCGCTGCCGGGGGATTCCACCGGGAGCAAGTCAGGAACTTCCATGGCTGCCTCGCTTGTTGCATCGGCAGCCGCCATGCTGATCCTGGAAGATCCGTCGCGAAGCATTTCCGACCTGGAGGAAATCATATTCGGCCATACCTGCGATCTTGGCGTTCCCGGAAAGGACAAGCTGTTCGGATATGGGCAGCTTACATTTAAAAACTATAAAAGCAACCCGGATTTTTACATGATTGAATCCCGGGAAGAGGAGAACCTTGAAGAAAAATACCATTTAAACCTGGGCTTCTATGCGGGTGAGTCGGTAAAAACCGTTGAAGTCAGAATTGATGGGGCATACTTCAGGCAGATTCATGTAACGACACCGGGCACGGTAAAGGTGAGTCTTGATATCAGAGGGCTTGATACAGGCGCCCACCAGTTGGAGGTATTGCCTGTATTCACCGATGGCACTTTGGGTGAGGCTTTCCGGCGTGATTTTATTGTTCCGGATTATAATGTCAGGGTCAGGGTGTACGATGCCGACGGTAAACCTGTCACGAATCCCAGGATTAACGTGATGGGATTTTCAGCTAAGGACATGAGGATAACGAAGCTGGATATGAACCCTGTCATATCCAATGGGGTATGTATGGTCAATCTTGACTTTGAGCTTTTGTCCCGCAGGTATGACAAGATCCGCTTAAGCGTTGAGTCGCTCCCCGATGACGGTCCGCGTGATGTCCCGTTCTATTTAAGGACCATCGGCACAACCGGTGAGAAAGTTTTTGAGCCGTCGGAATGTAATGTGCTGGGACTTACGTCCAGGGAAAGGATTTCTGGCTGCACGGTAACCACCCGGATACTCGGAAATTCACTGCTTGGTTTCAGTGATGTCCGGCAGTGGGGCGGCAGCGCTTATGAGGCTGTAGTAAGCGCAAAGGATATTTCATTTGTGGAGATAGAAGATGATGACGGCAGCCTGATTTATGCCGGCCTTCTGTATTATGACGTGGCGGACCTCTGGATCGATATCTATTCCTATTCGGAAGGCCAGAGAAAGGACCCCTCAAAGGGTGCGGGGATATGGTACCATTCAGGGAAGCTGGAGAATATAAACAGCATCATGCGGCTTGACTCCTCAAACCTGAAGACAATCAATGTGGAGGCAGACCTGTCAGGAGTAGATAAAGCCGAATTCATGCTGCTCAATATTCCCACAGGCAATACCGTAACAAACGTATTGAACGGTTCAACCGGTTCGGTCAATGTCATGACAGGCTTCTTCGACATTTTCCTCCTTGCGGAAAGATCCCTGAAGGGAGGAGGCATCGCGTCGGACGCCTTTTTTAACACGTTCCACACCGAGTTCAGGGGAAAGACAAAGAACTTCAGGTTCGGGGATGGCCTTGTGGACGACTTTATTTATGACACTGCATCCAAGCGGATACTGCACAGATGGACCGATATACATGGCAATGGATATTCTGTCATGGTCCTGGAGAATGGCAGGACTGATTTATGCATACCTGTCCTGTCCCTTGTGGATGTGCGGGGCAGTTCCTACAGGCTGCAGGGTGCCGAATCGGTTGATACCGGTGATTACATACATGCATATTCGCTGGAAAAAATGCCTGACGGTGTTTACAGGCTCAGCTTTGTCAACGATGACGCGAAACTGGCTTTCCCTGTAAAACCTGCGACCAGCCTGGTAACAATCCTGAACGGAACCGCTTATATTCCGGGCAATACGCCGCCCGTTGCCTACTCCAACTATACATCCGATATCAGGCCCGGTGATTTGTTCGTGTTTGACCTTCATGAGGAGTTTTCGGACAGGGAACAGGCAGAACTGAAGTTCTCCGCAACGGCGGGCTGGATTGTTGACGGGCTTTTCTTCTACAGGGATCTGATCGGTCAGGATGCCGAGATAGTTATCACGGCCTATGACGGTGCAGGAGGGGTCACAAGCTTCAGGCATACCATAAGAGTTACCGACAGGAACGCTCCTGAAAGCGACTATATCCCGATTCCGGATATAGACAGCATCGGCGCCTCCAGTTGGGCGGTTCCATACGTGCAGAAGGCCATTGAGGCCAATATAGTGCCCGTGGAACTGCTGGATGCGTACCAGGCCGGGATAACCCGCGCGGAATTCAGTTCCATGATCGTAAGGATGGCTGAAAGCTTTCTGGGCGAGATCATACCTGCTCCAGGCATAAGTTTCCTGGACACGGAAGACCCGGATGTGCTGAAAGCCGCATCAATGAAGTTTTTAACAGGGTATAACGGTATATTCAGTCCCAATGAATTTATCAGCAGGCAGCAACTCTGCGTGATAATCTACCAGGCCGTGAAAGTCCTGCGCCCCGACCTTGCCGTATCGGTCCCGGTTATGCCGCAATTCAATGATGCGAGCCAAATCGCCCCATGGGCCAGGGAAGCTGTGAGTTTCTGCAACGCAAACGACATCATAGTCGGAAGCGGCGGTATAATGAATCCCACAGGCACCCTGACCAGGGAGCAGGCAATCATCACGATATATAAAACCTTCGTTCTCTGCCGGCAGGGAAAAAGCCAGGGTAGCATGCCGGATTTGGAAAACGATGCTGTATTATCGGCGTTGCCATCCCTGCTGCTTATCAATCAATGGCTGGCGCTGCATTAAGTGCCTGGGAAACCGGGGGAACAGGTCGGATGCAATAGCCCGGAAACAGTGCCGGGCATGAGGTATCCGGCCATTAATATTCTCATGAAAGGCTGATTATAAATGACCAGGGGGACAATCGGAGACAGACCCAAAGCCATCCTTTGCCTTGTTATTACAGCGATATTGTGGAGCCTTGGAGGTATCCTGATCAAGCTCGTGAACTCAAACGCGCTTGCCATAGCAGGAACCAGGAGCGCTTTCGCTGCACTGATCATATTCCTGTATCTCAGAAAGCCCAGGTTCACATGGTCAGCCGCCCAAATCGGGGCTGCCCTGGCATATACGGCGACGGTTATACTTTTTGTTGCAGCCAAACAAGCTGACTACTGCTGCCAACGCCATACTTCTCCAGTACACAGCGCCGGTTTATGTGGCCATATTCGGCGCCTGGTTGTTGAAAGAGAAGGCAAAGCTCTATGACTGGGGAGCCATCATATTGACCATTGGGGGTATGATCCTGTTTTTTATGGACAGCCTTGACACCAGCGGATTTATGGGCAATGCCTGTGCCCTGCTGAGCGGTGTAAGCTTTGCCCTTTTTGCAGTGTTCATGAGGATGCAGAAGGACGGATCACCCCTTGAGACAGTACTGCTGGGCAATTTGCTCACGGCGTTGATCGGACTCCCTTTTCTTTTTGGTGACCTGCCGGATGCAAAGGGCTGGGCCGGTCTGGTTCTTTTAGGTGTATTCCAACTGGGATTGCCGTATATTTTTTATGTCAAAGCAGTCAAACATCTTACAGCCCTGGAGATTATCCTTATACCTGTTATTGAACCGGTGCTCAACCCGGTCCTGGTATTCCTGACTATTGGAGAAGTACCCGGTACCATGGCCTTTGCGGGCGGCGCCGTGGTACTGGCTGTGATTACCGCCTGGTGCTGCATTCCGGTTATCAGGAGCCGGCGTATGAAATCCGGAACTGACGGATCCATGAAGCCCTGAGCCTCATGATCCCGCTTTGGTACGGTCTCAGACAGCTTGTTCCGGTGAAATAATGCCATTCCCATGCATAAAATTACCCTCTGAACAGACAATAAATGTGGCTTTCTCCCGTTATGGAGATATCCATGACCCTGGCGCTTTTGTGCTGCGCAGGGGACTGGAAGCCGGCGTCACACGGATGCTGTGAAGGAGAATGGACATGAATGAATCTTATTGGATTGAAAGTTCGGAGGGTAAACGCTTTGAAAAGCTGAACAGTGACATCAAAACGGACTGCCTCATAGTCGGGGGCGGGATGGCGGGAATTACCTGTCTTTATCTCCTGGTCTCAGCCGGACTTGAGGCGGTATTGATTGACGCAGACAGGACAGGATATGGCTGCAGCGGCAGGAATACCGGCAAGATCACTGCCCAGCATGGCCTGGTCTATTACGACATCGAGAGCCAATTCGACCTGGAAAGGGCCCGCCAGTATTATGAGATCAACTATAAAGCCCTGGAACTGATGGAAACCCTTATTGCCAGGTACAACATCCAGTGCGATTTCCAGAGGGTCGCGGCATGCGTGTATACCCAGGATGAAGGGTATGCAGATAAAATCAGGCAGGAATATGAGACGTACATGAAGCTGGAACTGGACTGCAGCCTGGAAAAAGAGATTCCCATACCCATCAGGGTGAAGAACGCCCTGGTACTGAATAACCAGGCCCAGGTCAATCCCAAGAAATACATTGATGCGCTGGCAGAGGAAGCCGTCAGGCAGGGCGGCGCCATATATGAGGATACCCGTATTGTTGATCTCCAGCCGGGTGAGCGCTGCATCCTCAAAACGGGGGACAAAAAAACCATTGACGCAGGGCGCGTGGTGATCGCCACGCATTTTCCCTGCTATGACGGGATGGGATTCTACTTCGCCAGGCTGAAACCTCTCAGGACTTACGCCGTCATGGCCAAGTACGTCGAGAGTTTCCCCGAATGTCATTTCATCAGCGCTGAGGAACCGACAAGGTCATTGAGGTATGTGCACGAAGCCGGTTCCCTGCTGATTGTCGGTGAAAGCCACAAGGTGGGCCATCAGAACAAAGACTGCTATCTTGAGCTTAAGAAATTCGGCAATGAGGTATTCGGTATCGAGGATTACCAGTACCAATGGTCGGCCCAGGATTATGAACCTCCCCGGAAGATCCCGTATGTGGGATACCTGACAAAAGACACCCCAAATATCTATGTGGCGACAGGCTTTAATAAATGGGGAATATCGGGCGGCACCGCAGCCGGCATGGTTATCAGCAACATGATTCTGAACGGAAGCTCGCCCTATGAGAAACTCTATTCCCATTCAGCCCTGAAGGATATCGCATCCTCCACCTTTGTCACTGAAAACGCCGATGTCACTGCCCAGCTGGTCAGCGGAAAACTGAAATCGGGCGACACAGAACTGCCGGAATCCGCGGGAATCGGCCGGGTTGTCAACCTTGGCGGCAAGCGCTGCGGTTATTACAAGGATGAGGAAGGAAACGAGCATATCCTGGATATTACATGCACCCATATGGGATGCGAACTGAAGTGGAATGAACTGGAAGCCTCATGGGATTGCCCATGCCATGGTTCCAGGTTCGATTACAAGGGCAATGTGCTGGAAGGACCGGCCTGCCTTCCCCTTAACCGCCATGATGAGGAAAAGAACAGGATAAACCCGCAAATCAGATGAATTGGGCATGAAAACAGAAAATCCACCACTTGCCAATCACCTGGATATCTGTGACAATGAATCTGACTGAATACCTATTCTTGCGGGATGGTGATGCATATGCCGGATTTGGCGGCATTAGGGGAACTCCTGATCGATTTCACACCGTCTGGCGTATCAGGCCAGGGAAACCCACTGTTTGAGTGCAATCCCGGCGGCGCGCCGGCCAATGTTCTTGCCGCTCTTGTACGGCTGGGCGGAACAGGTGCTTTTATCGGCAAGGTGGGGTCGGATACCTTCGGCAGATTCCTGTCCGACACCCTGAAAAAGAATGGAATAGACAGCAAAGGGCTGAGGTTTGACAAAAAGGTGAATACTACCCTGGCTTTCGTGCATCTCAGCAGTACCGGTGACAGGAGCTTCAGTTTTTACAGGAATCCCGGGGCTGACATGATGCTTTCCTGCGATGAAGTGGACCGGAACATCATCAGGGATGCGGAGGCTTTTCACTTCGGCTCTGTTTCCATGACCCACGAACCTTCCAGGACTGCGACCCTTGAATCAGCGAGGCTGGCAAGGGAGATGGGCAAGACTATTTCCTACGACCCTAACCTGAGGCCTGCCCTGTGGAGCAGTTTGGAAGAGGCCAGGGAGGTAATCATCAGGGGCCTGGAGTTTGCCGATATCCTGAAGATTTCAGAGGATGAACTGGCATTCCTGACCGGGGAAACCGATCTGAAAAAAGGGGCTGAACGCCTTGCGGATATGTACAGGGGCAGGATCCTTTTGGTCACCTTGGGTCCGGATGGCTGTTTCTTCGGCATGGATGGAAGGTATGACAGGCTTCCCACCTATGATGTGAAAACCATAGACACCACCGGCGCCGGCGATGCTTTCCTCGGAGGATTCCTGTACAGGATAAGGCCCTATTTTGGCCGCCTGCAGGAGCTTACCTTTGAAGAACTGCACGGCGCCGTGGATTTTGCCAATGCGGTAGGCGCCCTGGCCACCACAAGGAAGGGAGCCATTCCGGCCATGCCTACCTTGAAAGAGGTAACAGCCCTGATAAAATAATACAGGCCTTTGGCAGGAAAAGCCTTCCTGCGAAGTTGCAGCATGATAATGCGGAATTGCGGCAAGGGGATTACCCTTGCCGTTTTGCATCCCGTGCGCAGTATTGATAAAACCGGGCTGACTCCTGAATGAAATTGGATGGGCAAAAAATAATCCAATTGGTTGTTTATTTTAGGAATCTCCCGATATATTATAAAATTGGATTAATCCAAAAGGGGTGTGGTCCATGCATATAAAAATTGACCGGAACAGCCGGACGCCCATATACATCCAGATCCGGAACCAGATCCGCGCCATGATTTTTGACGGCAGGCTTCCGCCTGGAAGCCTTCTTCCTCCCGAAAGGAAACTTGCTGAAAGCCTTGGCGTTAACCGAAGCACTGTCCTTACGGCTTACCGGGAACTGAAGGCGGACGGCCTGGCGGACCCCCACGTGGGAAGGGGAACCGTGGTCCTGTCCGTCATGTCGGAGGTATCCGAATCACACAATGAATTTGACCCACCCCTGTATTCCCAGTTCTTCAGCCAGATCTCCGAAAGGGCCAATGATCCTTTACTGCGGGACCTGCTGGTGATGGCCAACCGTGCCGATGTGATCTCCTTCTCCGCGGGTATATCTGCCTTTGAAACAGATCCTGTTGAAGCCCTCCATGGGATAGAAGAAGAGATTATAAACCAGCCTAACCATGAAGCGCTGAAGCATACACCTACAGAAGGGTTCTGGTCGCTCAGGGAAGCCATAGCGGACCTCATGCAGAAAAGGGGTATCAGCGTTTCCCCCGATGAGATCCTGGTTTTATCCGGATCACAGCAGGGGATTGACATCGCGGCCCGGGTTTTCATAGACCCGGGAGATGTGGTTATTGTCGAGGAGCCGTCCTTTTTCAGCGCCCTGCAGATATTCAGCGCCGCGGGCGCCAGGATTATAGGCGTTCCTGTGGATGACCAGGGAATGCGGGTTGATGTATTGGAACAGCTCCTGCAAAGGTACAGGCCAAAGCTGATCTATACCATGCCAACCTACCAGAACCCTTCGGGCGTTTCCATGGCCCTGGAGCGTCGCAGGAGGCTGCTGGAACTGGCCTTCAGGAGAAAGGTCCTGATCATGGAAGATGATCCTTACAGCGAAATCAGGTTTGAGGGAGCAAGGAAGCCCTGTCTGAAGGAACTTGATCCTTATGGTTATGTCATTTATCTGAGCACTTTTTCCAAGATACTCTTCCCGGGGATAAGGATTGGCTGGGTGGCGGCTCCCAGGCTCATAATCCACCAGTTTGCCATGATCAAGCAGCTTCAGGACCTCCATGCCAACAGCATTTCCCAGTGGATTGTAGAGCGCTTCCTGCGCAGCGGCAGGTATGAAGACCATGTGCGCAGGATCAGCGAAGAGTACCGGGTAAAGCGGGATATAATGCTTGATGCGCTGCTGGACAGGCCGATCCCCGGAATGGAGTGGATCAAGCCTGCTGGAGGCTATTATCTCTGGTGCAAGCTGCCTGAGGGAACCCCCAACATGTCCCTCCTGGTGAACGCGGCGGAGCGCGGAGTAAGCTATGTTCCGGGAACGGCTTTCTACCTGGGCGGGAAAGGCGGCCAGTACATGCGCCTGAACTTCACCTACCCTTCCAGGGAGGATATACCGGCAGGTATAGAACGGCTGAAGGAGGCCATCACCGCTACCCTGGAGAAAACACCGCAAAAATACCCGGCAGAGGAAAGATCCATCAAGCCCATTGTATAAGCAGAAATTATCTCCTGAAAGAACCTGGTCACAGCCGGGCCGCTGTTGAAATCCAGGTGATCGTGAATAAGGAAAGGCGGGTTAAAATGGTTGCGACGTTATTCGCTCAAAGAATGGAATATATTAAGGCGTCAGAAATACGGGAACTTTTGAAGATAACTGAAAGGCCGGAGGTTATTTCCTTCGCGGGGGGTCTTCCCGCGCCGGAGTTGTTCCCGATCAGGACTTTGGCCGAGTTGGCAAGCCGTCTCATCATTGATGAGGGGAAAAAAGCTCTCCAGTATTCCGCCACGGAGGGTTATACACCGCTGCGGGAAAAGATCTCAAGCCGCATGAAAAAAGTCTTCCATGCCAATGCTGCCGTGGATGAAATCATGATTACATCGGGGTCGCAGCAGGCCCTTGACTTTATTGGCAAAGTGCTGATCAACCCCGGGGATGAGGTATTCATGGAAAGCCCGTCCTACCTGGGAGCGATCAATGCCTTCCGGGCATATGAGCCGAAATTCGTGGAGGTGGAAACCGATTCCTGCGGGATGATACCGGAAGCCCTTGAGGAAGCGCTGAAGAGTGCGAAACATCCTAAGTTCATCTATGTGGTTCCCGATTTTCAAAACCCGACGGGCAGGACGTGGTCTGTCAAGCGCCGGAAAGCCCTGGTGGAGCTGGCCGGCAAATATGGTATCATTGTGGTGGAAGACAACCCTTATGGCGAGCTCAGGTATGAGGGTGAGATGGTGCCCGCCATCAAGGCCCTGGACACAGAGGGGTGGGTTGTTTACCTTGGCACATTCTCCAAGACGCTGTGCCCCGGCATGCGCATTGGCTGGGTTGCGGCCAACCGCCATCTCATAGAGAAGCTCGTGCTGGTTAAGCAGGGGGCTGATCTTCATACCTCCACCATCAGCCAGATGCAGATCAACCTGTTTATTGAAACAGAGGATTTTGATGCACATGTCCAAAGGCTTCGGCAGGTTTACAGGAAAAGAAGGGACGCTATTACCCGCGCAATGGGCCGGTACTTCCCCGAAGATTCACGCTATAACTATCCCGAAGGCGGCCTTTTCACGTGGGTGGAACTTCCCGCCGGGATTGACGCGGCGCAGTTGTTGAAGGAAGCCTTAAAAAGGGATGTGGCCTTCGTGCCGGGTGCGCCTTTCTTCCCGTGCGCACCAAGGAAGAATACCATGCGGCTCAACTTCTCCAATATGCCTGAGAACCGCATAGAGCAGGGGATTATGCGCCTTGCCGATACCATGGTCAGCCTTCAATGATCTTGACCTTGACCTGCCTGTTCCTGGGACCGTCAAATTCGCAGAAATAGATGCCCTGCCATGTTCCGAGGAGCAGCCGGCCTGACTCTATGATGACCTGTTGTGAGAAGCCGAAAAGGCTTGCTTTGATATGGGCGGCCGAATTGCCTTCCATGTGCCTGTAATCATCATTGAAAGGAATAACCTTGTTTATCTCTTTAAGGATATCGGAAACCACGTCGGGGTCGGCGTTTTCGTTGATGGTCACACCGGCTGTGGTATGGGGTACGTATACCGTGCAGAGTCCATCCTGCACGCCGGATTCCTCAACGACCCGCCGCACCTGGGACGTTATGTCCAGAAGCTGTGTTCTTGCGCTTGTTCTTATGGATAATGTCCTGACCATGGTTCATCTCCCTCTTTGCTTTTTGCCTTATTCCTTCTTACCACTTTCGAACCTGCGTGTAAACAGGTTATCGGTTTCAAGAAGGCTTTCAATGGTGTGAAACCCCAGCCTTTCCAGGAGGTGAACAACGTGGGGATTATCTATGGGGGTTTCGTAGATGGCCCGATCGCCGTACTGGTTGGCATGGATGGTACCATCTTCCTTGTCTATTATTGCTTTCGGGCCTCCCACACAACCGCCCTTGCAGCCCATGCCCTCAATGAAATTCGCAGTGATATTGCCTTCCATGATCTCTGACAGGAGCCTCTTGCAGTCGGCAGCGCCATCGGCCTGCATTGCCCTGAGCTTGATCCCACGGTCGGGTTTCAGCCTGTTCAGCGCATCCTGGACCGCCTCGCTTACACCGCCGGTGCGGGCATAAATCCTGCCGCACCTGGAAGAGTGGTCGCGCATGTCTTCCGGAAGTAAGGCGGGGTCTATACCCATCCTTTGGAAAACATCCGAGATTTCCTGGAAAGTAAGCACATAGTCAACCGCGTCCGAGATGTCGGCTTCGCGGGCTTCAGCCTTTTTGGCGACACAGGGGCCTATAAACACCGTTACGGCTTCGGGATGGATGCGCTTGATAACACGTCCGCAGGCAACCATGGGCGAAACCGATGGCGGCATGTGGGGGATAAGCTCATGGTAGATTTTTTTGATCATCGTGACCCAAATGGGACAGCAGCAGCTTGTGAGCATAAAATCCTTGTGGGTAAGGATGGACCTGTCGAACTCCAGGGCTTCCTTAAGCGTCAGAATATCCGCGAAAAGGGCAACCTCGATCATGCCGTAGAAGCCCGCAAGTTTAAAAGCGGTACGAAGCTTGCCCGCGGTGACGTCCATGCTGAACTGGCCATTGAAGGCGGGTGCTATCATGGCATAGACAGGGTTCTTCCTTGAGTTCAGGTGCTCAAGGACAGGTATGATCTCCTTGCGGTCAGTCAGGACCTGGTGCCTGCAATCCTCGATGCATAGGCCGCAGCCGGTACAATCAACCGGAGAAACGACCACATTGCCGTTTTCGTCACGTTCTATCGCTGAAAACAGGCACTGTACTGCGCATTGCTCGCTGCTTTCATCCGGCGGGCACTTGCATTCTCCCGCTCTCATCACAACGGGATACTCCATGGGATGCAACAGCCGGTCCACATCCTCACTGCTGCATTCGCCTGAATCAGCTATTCTTTTTGCCTCCTGTTCGAGATCGTTCCTCAGTGCGGCGTCCACAAGCCTGTTATACAATTCCCTGAAGGTCAGAATGATCACCGCTTTCTAATCCGGGATGCAGAATAGTATTATCCCCAGCCCGGGACCTAGTATGATTTGTTTTGCCTGATTGCCTGGTGCAGCCCCTTCTGGTTCTCCTTGCAGATATACATGGACTTATCCGCCCGCTCGAATACATCATTCAGATCCATGTCATGGTCCTTGTTGAAGCTTGCGAAGCCATAGGCTATGCTGATTTGGAAGGTGGAGGCATTCTGATTGAAGTCGGCAATCATTTTGTTAAGGTTATCCAGCTCGACCTGGATGAAATAGGGCTCGATATTGGTGACAAGCACAACAAACTCGTCGCCTCCTATACGGAACATCTCCCCAAGTTGTCCCAGGGTTTCCTTGATGAGGCGGGCTCCATCAATGATAAGTTGGTCGCCTTCCCTGTGGCCATAGGTGTCATTTACCTTCTTCAGGCCATTTATGTCCAGGATGACCAGGTGGACGGACGAGTAGGAATCAATGTTCTCATTGATAGCCGTAATTCTTTCATCGAAAGACCTCCGGTTCTTGAAGCCTGTAAGGGTATCGGTAAAGGCAAGGGACATGAGGATGTCATGGCTGATCTTCTCCTCATGGGATAAAAATATGTGATGGGCCAGGGATGCAGTGGTTGTAATAATGAAGATAAGAAGACCGTACTGGTATATCACCGGCTTCACAGTCCATGGCAGGGACCGGAAGTAATATCTCGCGACATCGGCGCAGATGGACATGCTAAGCACTATGCAACCCAGGAAAAAGAGCTTGGCGCTCTTTTTGCCGCGCCGCATTTCGGTAACGGCCGTGTACAGAAACACAACGACACAGCTTGCAAGAAGGGAATGGAAGAAGATAACCGTATCATAGAACTCAATTATACCCAGCAGGTACAGCGTTGTGGATACAAGGAAGTGGGCTGCGAAAATATGCAGGTAAACCGCCAGCCAGCTGGTATGTTTCGGCTTGTAGGTGCTTATGACAAACGCAAGAAGAGGAATTGGCGCAAGATACTGGGACATGAAGGCAACGCAGGTAATCAGCAGGGGATTTCTGATGAAAAGTTCCAGGGCCCGGCTTTCGGAGGACATCCAGCACCCGGATAATACCACAAACAGGGCAAGGTACAGGATGTTCGGATGCCTGGAACCTGAAGCGCACATGGATACGAAAAAGGCAAGCATTATGAATCCCAGCATGATGGCCACCACGGCAAGGAAGAGGCCAACACTGCCCTGTTGGAGGATATACAGGATATGGGAGGTGATGCTGCCTATCCGGACAGCGTTGACTATCCCTGAAAACTGGTCAAGGGGGGAAGACAGGTAGATATCAAGCCTTCCTCCTCCATACCCGTTCGGAAGGCTTATAAAATGATACATGCTGCCCGGCGCTCTTTGGGGGTTTCCCGGTATGTACTCATAAATGGAAATACCGTTCAAATGAACGGTAACGCTCTGTTCCGATGTTCTGATCATTAGACTCGGGCTGTTAAAAAATCTTTCAGGCAATGTATTGGCAATATGAAGGATTCTTCCCGCATGACCGCCGGGTACCCTTCCGGGAAGGCTCAGAATGATCTCTTCGTCGGAGTCCACCCAGGAACAGGTCCAGCCATCAGTTATGGTTGCAGACTCATCCCTGGAGATGGGGTTGACACTACCCACTGAAGAAATGAAAATAATCAGCGTACATATGAAAATTGCAGTCAATACAAATAATTGAGGAGCAATGCGTATTTTGCGCAACCCGATCACCTGCAGGCCATCTTCGCCAGAAAAATACAAAATCTACAAATAAGCATAGCAAAAAGTACGGGAATGCACAACATAAAAAAGGAGTATCCCCTTGGCGGAGGATGGACGTCCCCGTTTTAATGTCGCTGTGTGTTACAGTTTTTTCTTCCTTTTTTAGGGCGTGTTTGATAGAATCATGTTATGCAAAAAAGGTAAATCCGGCCGGTGAGATAAAAAAACGGCAGGTTTCTGCCGCAGGCTTTGTGATATGGAGGAATGGTATATAGTGGCGAAGTACGAGAATCTATACGAAGTAAGACCTATACGTGACCTTAAGGACATGATAACCTCAAGCGTCGAGCTGTTTGGAGAAAAAGCGGCCTTCCTTGTGAAAAGAGGGGGCAGTGCGGATTATATACCTGTCTCATACAGGCAATTCAAACAGGACATAGACGCCCTGGGCACGGCCCTTGTCAACCTGGGGCTAAAGGATAAAAGGATCGCTATTATCAGTGAGAACCGCTATGAATGGAATGTATCCTATCTTGCGGTGCTGTGCGGCACAGGGATTGCCGTTCCCCTTGACAAGGAGCTTCCGGTCAACGAGATTGACAATCTTATAAAACGTTCCGCCGCAGATGCCGTTATCTACTCCCAGAACCTGGCGGAACACATGGATGCCATCCGTGCCGCCTATGGAGGGATACGCTTCATCAATATGGACGCCGACCAGGACAGCGGCAGTGTTCTGTCATTCTCCCGGCTCATGGCGCAGGGACGGGAACTTCTTGAAAAGGGTAACAGGTTGTTCCTTGACGCAACTGTAGATCCCGAAGTCATGAGCATCCTGCTGTTTACCTCGGGAACCACCGATACCGCCAAGGCTGTCATGCTTTCACAGAAAAACATATGCGAAAACCTTATGAACATGTGCTCCATGCTCTACATTGATGATAAGGACACGTTCCTTTCAATACTTCCCATCCACCATACCTATGAGTGTACCTGCGGCTTTTTGTGCCAGATGTACCGGGGAAGCACCGTTGCGTTCTGTGAAGGGCTCCGGCATATCGTAAAAAACCTGAAAGAATCAGGCTGCACAATCATGAACGGTGTTCCGCTGATCTTCGAGTCCATGTACAAACAGATCATGAACCAGGCTGCCAAAAAGCCGGGCGGGCTGCTGAAGCTTAAAATTGGCGTTAAAATCAGCAACGGTCTGCGCAGGATCGGCATCGATATCAGGCATAAACTGTTCAAGCAGGTCCATGATGCCTTCGGAGGAAAGATACGGCTGTTCATCAGCGGAGCGGCCGGCATTGATCCCATGGTTGCCAAAGGCTTCAGGGATCTCGGAATCGCCCTGGTGCAGGGATACGGCCTTACCGAGTGTTCACCCATAGTAGCATTGAACCGTGATGTTTGCTATAAGGACGACGCCGCAGGGTTGCCACTGCCAAATCTGGAAGTAGAGATTGACAGCCCGGACCAGGATGGAATTGGTGAGATCAAGGTCAAGGGGCCATCAGTGATGCTGGGATATTACCAGGACGAAGAAGCGACCAGGGAAGCCATACGGGATGGCTGGTTCTATACGGGTGACCTTGGATACTTTGATAAGGACGGTTTCCTTCACATTACCGGAAGGAAAAAGAATGTCATTGTCACCAAGAACGGAAAGAACATCTATCCTGAAGAGATTGAAACCCTGCTGGGCAGGAGCCCTTATATCAAGGAATCCCTGGTATACGGGAACATCGGTGAGGATGATGATATCGTAGTCCACGCCCAGATTGTGCCCGATTACGAAAAAATAGAAGAAGACATTAAAAACGGCACTGCTCCCGGAACCACCCCCCATGAAGTGATAGGCAGCGAGGTCAGGAACGTGAACAGGCAGTTGGTGCTGTATAAGTACATCAGGCATTTTGAGCTGAGGGATGAGGAGTTTGCCAAAACAACCACCCGGAAGATCCAGCGCTACAAGGAATTGAAGAAATGAAACCTGTCCATGGGACAAGGAGGTTCGAATAAATGGCAGCCAGGATAAAAACAGTTCGTTTAATTACCAGAACAGCCATACTTCTTGCATTGACCATCGTATTCCAGACCATCGGGCGTGCTATCACCCTGGGCCAGTTCAACCAGTTCATCACGGGATCGCTGGTCAATGCCTGCCTTGTGGTAGCCGCCGCGGCCACAGGGTTATGGGGAGGAGCGGCTGTTGCCCTGCTGGCTCCCTTCGGGGCCATTCTTACAGGCGCCGCCGTGCCGCTGCCCTTTGCCCCTGTTATTGCTGTTGGCAATTTCATTCTGGTTTTGATGTATATATTGATAAAGAAGAACCATATACTGGGTATTGCGGTCGGAGCCGTCCTGAAGTTCGGGTTTCTCTTCCTTGGTGTGAACATCTTTGTTAATCTTATGGGAATTCCCGCTCAGAAAGCGACGGCCATGATTGCCACCTTCAGTTGGCCTCAGCTTGTGACAGCCGTCATAGGCGGAGTTCTTGCCCTGCTTGTCATCAAAGCTCTGGGCGTGGCAGTTGAGACGAAGGAATAAAACGGTGTCTATGCCCGCCCGCTGCCTCCCTGCGCGGAGGGATCATTTCATATGAATCAATTCATCTGCCTGGGTAAGTATAATATATACGGTATGGTGATCCAGGCTTTTTTGACAATGGGATCACCGGAGGGGGAGAAGATTTGGCAGAATTCTTGTCCAGCGACCTGTTTTCCTGGGTCGTGCTGCCCATACTCATTATCCTGGCGCGCATGATAGATGTAACCCTGGGAACCTTGCGGATCATCTTTGTATCGAGAGGCAGCCGCCTGGCTGCCCCTATCCTGGGCTTTTTTGAGGTGCTTATCTGGATAGTGGCCATCAGCCAGATCATGCAGAACCTGAACAATCCGCTCTGCTATATTGCCTATGCCCTGGGATTCGCCATAGGCAATTACCTGGGCATCATGGTTGAAGAAAAGCTGGCTATCGGCTTACTGGTGCTCAGAATATTCGTTCCGAGGGAGAACTCCGCTAATGAAAGCCTTATGGCAAAGCTTATTGAAGCGGGCTTTGGCGTAACTGTAGTTGAAGGAAGAGGATCCATCGGAGAGGTCACCCTGCTGTATTCATTGATACGGCGGAAGGACCTGGACAAAGCAGTATCAATTGTGGAGGGAACCGATTCTAAGGTCTTCTATTCCATAGAAGCGGTAAAGACTGCCCACGCGGGTATTTTTCCGACGAAAACATCCCACAGGATACCCTTTTTCGGCCCCTACGATACACGCCGCAGGATGACCGGTACATCCAGGAAGTAGGGATCTATATTTCCCATCCCGGGAGCCATTTCGCCGTGTTCCGTATCATACTGTCCAGCAGGGCTCTTGCGTCTTCCAGGCTCAGGTTTACGAGCGGATCGTTGACGAAGGCTCTGAGGGCCATCTCCCTGTCCCTGTTCAAAGCGGCCCTAAGGACGGTTTCATTGTTATAGATATGCCTTACCACCAGGTTCTGGACCGGGTCGGGAAGCCTGCCGGCCATCACCGGCCTTACGCTGTCACCTGAGAAGTGGGCGTTTGTTTCCACAACGCTGCCCAGGGGAACACCCTCCATTTGGCCCCTGTTGGGCAGATTAACGTTGGTGAAGAGCTCATCAAGACCCAGCAGGGCCTTCATCTGGCGGACCCCTTCCTCGCCGGACGGCCTGAGTTCAAAACTCTCTTCGCCGGACAGAAGGCGCTTTCCCTTTTCGATCTTGTCCTTTTGGTTCTTCTTGCGCCAACTGACCGGTGTCAGATTGAATTTCCATTTTTCATGGCTGGCTATGTACCAGTCTCCGGGTACGAATTCAGACAAGTGCCTGTCCCCGGCAGCTGCGATGACCCCGTACCGCCTGAACAGGTCGAACTTGACCCTGTTTGCCGAACCAAACACGCTGTTGATCCAGTGTCCCTTTTCATTCCCTTCAAAGCCTTCCTCGTAATGTTTGTCCACAAAGGTTTTGTAAACGGGCATGAGATCCATATTCCTGTAATAGGCCCTGTCTATCCAGGTAAAATGGTTAATTCCCAGCACATTGGTCTTGATTTCTTCCCTGGTCACGCCATCAATGCCCATGATCTCCCTGAGGGCTTCACACAAAAGCTTCTGGGTGAAGAATACCTCGTGGCAGCAGCCAAAAGCGCGGATACCGGGAAAGACCTCATACAGCGCCCGGGTGCACAGGGCCATGGGATTGGTATAGTTCATTACCCAGGCTTCAGGACAGTATTTCCTGATGGCTTCAGCAAACCCTGCGAATATGGGGATGGTCCTCAAAGCCCGGACAATGCCGCCGGGACCTACCGTGTCGCCCACCGGCTGTCTTATTCCATATCTTTCGGGTTCATGGACATCCAAAGCCATTGCATCCAGGGTTCCCGGCAGGATGGAGATTACTACGAAATCAGCGCCTGTAAGGGCTTCCCGAATGCTTTCCACGGCCTTGTACACCCATTTTCCCCTTGACCCGGGATGATCAAGAAGCCGGTTGCCTATGATCTCGTTGTCCTTTGCCGCTGTGAAATTGGTATCGTAGAGCCTTACCGTACCAGACATGCTTTCTTCAAGGGCCAGATCGCCCATAAAAGCCCATGCCCATCCCCTCGATCCTCCGCCTATATAGGCTATGTTGACATCCTCTGCGCGGTTGTTTACAAATCGCATCGCTTTTACTCCTTTTACAATGAATTTTCGGTTATTGAATGCCCAGCCGGTACAAATGCCTGCCAATATGGTTTTCCAGTGCCTTGCAGTAATCTTCCTCAAACCGGTTGAGGGTTTCATATATCCGGTCCCTGAACCTGAAGGCGCCGTCAGCTTTTTTGGCCTGAAGTATCTGCCCGTATGTGATGTGAAGAACCTGCCTTGCGTCGTCCTGGTCCATGAGACCGGGAAGCCCGGAATCGCTTATTTTGCTTATATCAGGAACTTTGGCAAGGTCAGCGCTTATATGGTAGTTCTTTCTGGCCTCATTAAGGTGTTCAACGGCGAACGCGTGCATTTCCCTGTATAGGGCAGGATTTTTACAGGCAATAGTTCTTACGGCTTCCAGCCAGTTGGTTCCCGCTGTTTTCAGGTGATATCCGCCATGCGTTTTCTCCCCTATGATGGGGAATATACTGAACTTATCGCTTCCTGAGTGGATGCTGATCTTATACCCAAAATGCTCCGCTATGGCAACGTGACGGGAGAACTCCCGTTCAAACTGCTCTTTATCGCCTATATAATCGATGCCCTTCTGAAACTCCCCGCAGAACTTTGGAGCCAGGCTTGTTATCTCCACACCCTTTCCGATGAGTTGGTCTGCCACGAAATAATGGGCTTCAGGAGTGGTAGGGATGAGGGTTTCATCGATGGACAACTCGAAGTCGACCGGCTTTCCACGTTTCATAATGGTATTGTGCCAGATACTCACTGCATGGCTGATGGCATTGAGATAAACCAGGACAATCCTTTTAAATTCCTTATCTTCAAACAGGAGCCGTGAGCCGTCATGAAGCGGTATTTCAGTATTGAGGTATCTGCCTTCGAGAGCTTCACGCACTGGCAGGGATATTGCGGCATATTTTTCATCCAATGTCCGGTCATCATAGGCTGCGGCCTTATTGTCCATGTGGTCGGAGCAGTCAAGGGTAATCATGGTAAATCCACAGTCCAGGGCCATGTCCACCTCTTCCGGTGTCTTTAAATGGTCTCCGTCTGCCCCGAAGCCCTGGGTGTAGCCTTCCTGGAAAACCGCCCAGGAAGCCGCATTCAGAACATCATGATACGTGCGCCCGGTCAGGTTCAGTTCACGGATGGACTGCTGGGCCAATACCGGAAAAATGTCCTTGTCTTGTATAAGCCGCAGATGGGCGGGGGATGCCAGGCCAAGCCTGTCGCCAAGGCCGATGGTGATCCTCTTTCCTTTATGGGATATGGGAGCCGTAAAAGGGAATTCCTTTCGCAAGGTTTCACAGTTTTCGTCTGTCAGCGGACAAATCCTTGCCGTGTCGCCGCCAGCCATAGTTTCGCTGCCGGAAAAGCGTTTTGCAATATCCCCGTTGCCGTACACCACGAGAACCTTCCTGCCCGAATCCCATGTCATGAAAAAGCAGCAGCCGTCCTTCCTGTGAATGGATCCGGGATACACACGGAAGTTGCGAAAATCTTCCCTGGCCAGCTTACGAAGCTCCATGATGTCAGCTGCCAGCAAATGTTCGCCGCAAAAGGCTTTCCACCCATCCATGCCAATCTTCTCCATCTATGATATATTAGTATATCATAATCATATCCTTACTTTTTTCCTGTTTCAAGATATGGAAGCGAGACGTGGGATGATGGATCTGCAACGCCGAAAAGCACCCCGCATTAATTCTTTTACCTGGCGATGGCGGGTCAATTGAAAAACTAAATTCCGCTTTGTACTTTTTGGAGTGGAATTTACTTTTTCAAATGAGGTTACTGACGATGGCGATTACCGGATAATAAAATGTGGTTGACACGGGCAGGAAAGTCATATAAAATATTTAAAATTTATAGCACGAACAATAATTATATGGGGGAGGAGATTATCATGGCTACTATTTTTTCGGATGTATCAAGAACCTTCAGCGAATTTCTGCTGCTGCCAAATCTGACTACCAGGGATTGTTTACCGGAAAATGTCGACCTGGCAACACCCATCACGAAATTCGCAAAAGGCGAGGAACCATCCATCAGGTTAAACATCCCGATCGTTTCTGCAATCATGCAGGCAGTTTCAAATGATACGCTGGCAATTGCGCTGGCAAAATGCGGCGGACTTTCCTTTATATACGCCTCTCAATCCATTGAGGACCAGGCCGAAATGGTCAGAAGGGTTAAAAAGCATAAATCCGGATTCGTGGTTAGTGACTCCAATGTTTCGGTGCACCATACGCTGAGGGATGTATTGGCTATCAAGGAAAAGACCGGGCACTCCACGATTGCCGTAACTGACGACGGAACAGCCAACGGAAAGCTTCTGGGAATTGTTACCGGCAGGGATTACAGGCTGAGCCGTGACCCCCTGGACAAAAAAGTGGCAGATTTCATGACTCCATTCGAAGATCTCATAGTTGGGTACGTGGGTATCACCCTGAGCGAAGCCAACGATATCATCTGGGAACATAAACTCAACTCCCTTCCCATCATAGATAAGGACCAAAGGCTCCAATATCTCGTATTCAGAAAGGACTATGAAGAGCATAAACAGAACCCGTTGCAGTTGATGGACTCCAAGAAGAGGTTGATGGTCGGCGCGGGCATAAACACCAGGGATTATAACGAACGGGTACCCGCCCTGCTGGAGGCCGAAGCGGACATCCTCTGCGTGGACTCATCGGATGGGTATACCGAGTTCCAGAGGGAAACCATCCAGACAATCAAGAAGAAATATCCTGAAGCAAAGGTTGGCGGCGGAAACGTGGTTGACCGCGAAGGCTTCATGTACCTGGTTGAATCGGGCGCAGACTTTGTTAAGGTGGGCATCGGAGGAGGTTCTATTTGTATTACCCGCGAACAGAAGGGTATTGGACGCGGGCAGGCAAGCGCCATCATTGATGTGGTTGAAGCCAGGGATGAGTATTATGAAAAAACCGACATTTATATCCCCATCTGTTCCGACGGCGGCATAGTGCACGACTATCATATAACCCTTGCCCTGGCCATGGGCGCTGATTTTGTCATGATGGGCAGGTATTTTGCCCGGTTTGATGAAAGCCCCACCAAGAAAGTGAAACGGGGCAACAGCTACGTTAAGGAATACTGGGGTGAAGGCTCCAACCGCGCGAGAAACTGGCAGCGCTACGATCTTGGCGGGAACGCCTACCTGAAATTTGAAGAGGGTGTGGACAGTTATGTGCCCTATGCCGGTAAGCTGAAGGACAACCTTGATGTTACGCTTAGCAAGATGCGGGCAACCATGTCCAGTTGCGGCGCCAAAAGCATCAAGGAGCTGCATGAGAACGCCAGGCTTGTCCTCGTGTCCTCCACCAGCCTCATTGAAGGCGGGGCCCATGATGTAATCCTGAAAGAGAGCGAATACTAAAGGCAGGAGCAGTCCATGGCAATCGACAGGAAGGAACTTGTTCTGCGGCATAACCCGGTCCTGAGGAAGCCTGACCCGCGGACACCCCTGTCTGTCGGTAACGGCGAGTTTACCTTTACTGCCGATATCACCGGCCTTCAAACCTTTATGGATGATTACAGGATTGTACCCCTGTGCACCATGTCCCAATGGGGATGGCACTCATTCCCCGTAAGCCTTGACGAGAGCCGTCTGAAACAGACATGCTTTGATACCTTTGGCCGGAAGGTTGGGTATGCCTATGATCCGGCGGGACAACATAAATTGTTTAACGACCTGCGCCAGAACCCACACAGGCTTAACCTGGCCTCCATCGGCCTTAACATGGAGAAGGAGGGGCAGAGGGCACGGCTTGCGGATATCCAGTGCCCGGAACAGGTCCTGGATATGTGGAGCGGGCTGTTAAGATCAAGGTTTACCCTTTCCGGCAAAGAGGTAACGGTGGAAACCTGCGTAAGCCCCGACCAGGATGCTGTCAGCGCGCTGGTATCATCACCATGGGTTGGATACGGGGTTGTATCGGTAAGGATATCATTTCCCTATGGAAGCCCGGAAAAGCACGCCTCCGACTGGGATCATCCCGAACGCCACAGCAGTGAAATCATTCGCAGGCAGGCTGGGCGGGCGACAATAAGGCGTGTTCTTGACGATACTGTTTATTATGCTGATCTTGTGTTCCAGGAAAACTGTACACTGCGGCAGGAAGATCCCCATACGTTTGTGATAACAGCCGGGGATAACGCGGAACAGATTGCCTTTGCATGCCGCTTCACATCAGAGGACCTTAGCTTCGCCCCGCCGGACCATGGAGCCATAAAAAAGCGCGCAGCGGAATACTGGGAAAGGTTCTGGAGCGATGGCGGGGCCATAGAACTGGCCAATTCCCGGGATCCCAGGGCAATCGAACTGGAGAGAAGGATTGTTCTTTCCCAATACCTGACTGCCATACAGTGCAGCGGGAGCACACCTCCTGCCGAAACGGGCCTTACCTTCAACAGCTGGTACGGCAAATTTCATCTTGAAATGCATTTCTGGCACGCTGCCCATTTTCCTGTATGGGGAAGGCGGCAGATGCTGGAGAAAAGCCTTGAATGGTACCATGAAATCCTGCCCGTTGCGCGGCGGAAGGCTGAGAGCCAGGGCTATTCAGGCGTTCGCTGGCCCAAAATGTGCGACAGCAGCGGCCGCGATTCGCCCTCTCCCATAGGGGTTTTGCTTGTCTGGCAGCAGCCCCATCCCATTATGCTGGCCGAACTGTGCTACCGGGCCTGTCCATCGGGGGCCACGCTCATGAAGTACCGGGACCTGGTGGTTGAAAGCGCCCTCTTTATGGCGGACTTTGCCCATTACGACAGCAAGAAAGGCAGGTATGTGCTGGGACCTCCGCTTATTCCGGTCCAGGAAACCCATGATCCCACCGGCACCCTGAACCCGGCCTTTGAACTGGAATATTTCAGGTGGGGGCTGAAAACTGCCAGCCAGTGGCTGAAACGTCTCGGGGAACAGCCTGTGGAACTCTTCGACCAGGTGGCGGAAAATCTCTCGCGGCTTCCCGTAGGGGGAGATGTTTACCTCGCCCATGAAAACTGTCCGGATACTTTCAGAAAAGCCCCATTCAACCAGGACCACCCGTCCATGGTGGGAGCTTTGGGTGTATTGCCGGGAGAGGGAGTTGACCCCCTGGTTATGAAGCGGACCGTGGAACGGGTCCTTGAATGCTGGGATATGGATTCCATGTGGGGCTGGGACTTCCCCATGATGGCCATGTGCTGTGCAAGGCTTGGGATGACATCCAAAGCCATAGACATTCTCATGATGGATGCAGGGAAGAATACATACCTTCCTAATGGCCATAACGCACAGGCCGGCAGGGAGGACCTTCCCATCTACCTTCCGGGGAACGGCGCGCTGCTTTTGGCAACGGGCATGATGGCCGCAGGCTGGGACGGAGGCCAGGGAACCCGTGCGCCGGGATTCCCCGCGGACGGGAGCTGGAATGTTGAATACGAAGGGATACTTCCATATATTTAGGAAGAGAATTGGAAAAGCGGTGCAGGAAACGGCATTGCTCATCGGCATAACATGATGCTGCTTAAGGAGTGAACAGAGTGCAGAATTCTAAAAAGTATCAAACCATTCTCTTTGATCTTGACGGGACGCTCATCGATTCGATGGACGGGGTAGTGCATTCGGTAAACCATGCGCTTACAGCTTTCGGGATGGGGGTCGATGACCTGAACAGCCTCAGGAAATTTGTAGGTCCCCCTCTGAAGCAATCGTTCATGAACCATTGCGGATTTGATGAAGAGAAGACCGAAGAGATCATAAAAGTTTACCGCAAGTATTATATAGAAAAAGGAATCTATGAGCATACGGTGTATCCGGGGATACCCGGGCTTCTCAAAAGGCTGAAATCCCTGGGGAAGACACTTGCCGTGGCCACATCCAAAACGGAGTTTATAGCTAAAACAATTATGGATAATCTGAAGCTGTCTGATTACTTCACGGTGATAACGGGCAGCAATCCTGACGGTTCGGGCGCTGCCAAGGCCGAGGTTCTTCAAAACTGCCTTTACAGCCTTAACATCAGCCAACACGAAGAGGTTGTTCTGGTGGGGGACACAAGATTCGATATTGTGGGCGCAAGGGAGGTCGGCATAGATTCCATTGCCGTCCTGTACGGGTATGGTACAATTGACGACCTGCAAAGAGAGAATCCCACCTGTATTGTCAAGACGGTGGAGGATCTGGGCAGGCTGCTGATGGCATGACATAGGCAGAAAATGAAGGCCGCTGACCTCACAGTCAATTCTGGATACTATTTCCATCATAACTTTGACCACCCGGGATGGATGTGATATCCTAGGGGCGGATAATACTGGTTATCGTTGCATGACGATACGGGAGCCAATATGCATAAATACGCCTGCCGGTTTATATTATTGATACTGCTGATTCCGGCAGCCGGCCTCCTATTGGGCGGCTCTTTCGGCGAACGCGTTGTAAGCAGATGTACAGCCGATCTGAACAACGACGGGGTGGCGGAGACCTTAAGACTTGAGGGTGGTTATGGCCCATTCGGGAAATATCTTGTCATCACGGAGAGCGGTATTGAAATCATGCGTTTTGACCTGTCGGACATAAACCCCTGGAAGGTGCAGACGGCGGATGTTGACGGTGACGGGAAGCGGGAAGTGTCCCTGGGTGTCTATACCAGGGCCCGCTCAGATCCTGAGCTGAACAAGAGGCTTTTTCTTTTCCGGCTCACCGATAAGGGGCTGTATCCGGTTTGGCTGGGCACCAGGCTGTCGAAGCCATTTGAGGATTATGCGTTTTCCGACCTGGATGGCGATGGCAGGGACGAGCTTGTTGCCGTCGAGTTCCTGGCAGATGGCAGAAAGGTCCTGAATATCTATAAATGGAAGGGTTTTGGATTTGAAGGGCTCTGCCAGGGCCAGGGCTTTCAGGATATAAAGGAACTTGAGGCTGGTTCTGAAAGCGGCGCAAAACCATCTGCCCTGGCAACCCTTGATGACGGAACACGTAAAAGAGTTGTCCTTTCCTATGAAGAGGGGGTCCTGATCCTCGAATAAGGGAGTTGCGGTTCATGAATTCCAAAAGAAGCATAGCCCTGTTGATATGCGTCCTTTACCTGTTTACAGTCTTGGTCACAGGCTGCGGTGGACGCGCCGGTCCGGACGAAACCCAAAAGCCCGGGGAAACCGATAGTTCAGTGCACACACCGCCCGTGGAAACACCCACCGGAACTCCTTCCGAAACCCCTGCTGCCGCGGTGGATCCAGGCGGAAAACAGGAACCCGGCGAGGCTCCTGGCCCTTACACCAAGCCCATATTTACTGCCGTGCCGGAAAGGAAGTACCTGCCGGTGCCTTTTGAACTTCCGGCATGTAAACCCCAGGTGCGTCCTTACAGTACCGATATTAACCTCTCCAATATAGCCAACCTGGAACAGTTCGGCGAGTTTACAGGGGAACAGCGGGAAATGCTCGCCAGGAACGGGTTTGTTGTGACTTCCAGCCAGTGGGAGCAGCTTTTCTATATATACGAACTCAATGCGTACTACTTGATCCCCAGCTTTATTTCAGCCGATTCGGTGCTCCAGGTGTACCATGTCTTTTTTGACTATTCCTTAAGAACCCTTGAAGCGAAAATGCTGCTGGGCGACCTTGAAAAACTGACCCAAAGCATGCTTGACAAATCGGTCTGGCTGTATGAAAACATTGAGAATTCAGAGGTCAGGGAGCAGGCATTGATGAACATTGCCTGCTTCTCGGCTGCCTGGCTGGCTCTCGGCGGAGAGATACCCAAATATGTTCCGGCTGAAGCTGTTGATTTCGCCAATGCCGAATATGGCCTTATGCTGGAGGCGCCAGGTTTCAAAACATCACCCCTTTTCGGGTTCGATCTGGATTACAGCCAGTTTAAACCCAGAGGGCACTATACCCGGAGCGAGGAGCTTGAGAAATATTTCAGGGTCATGATGTGGTACGGGCTGGTGCCCTTCCCGCTTCTTAAGGAACAGGGAGATGATGTTATCCTTGATGAAGAAGCCACCTGCCGGGCCCTGTTGATGACCTATGCCCTCTTTATGGGTGGCAGCGGGGTATCCGATGTTGAGCTGTGGGAAAACATCTATGACCCGACGGTATTCTATGTGGGAAGTGCCGACGACCTGACGGTTTATGATTATAAGGATCTGCTTGTTCAGGTGTTTGGCGATGATCCTGATCCAAACTCCTTCCTGGACAATGACAAAGCGCAGAAGCTCCTGGAGGAAGCCCAAAAGCTTCCTGAACCGAAGATCCGTCAGGAATGGATATCGGTTAATGCCCCGTCGGGCAAACAGTTCCGGTTCATGGGACAGCGCTGCATCCCTGATTCCGAGATACTGCAAACCCTGGTTGAACCAATACAGAGGCCCATGCCGTCAGGCCTTGATGTGATGGCGGCGCTGGGATCCGACAGGGCATATGATTACCTGGTCCGGGACTATGGCGTGGCTGAGCAGTGGCCCGAGTACCCTGAAAGGTTCCAGGAAGTGAGAAAGAAGTTCTCGGAACTTCCCGAGGAAACATGGCGATCCAACATGTATTACGGCTGGCTCTGGACGCTCAAGGCGCTCCTGAAACCCTTTGGTGAAGGATATCCGTCCTTTATGACCACCGATGCCTGGGAGGATAAGTCATTAAGCACAGCGCTGGCAAGCTGGAGCGAGCTTCGGCATGATACCATACTATACGGCAAGCCGACAGGCGCGGAAGGCGGCGGCGATTTGCTCCCCCTTGTAAAAAGCTATGTGGAACCCAATGTGGAACTCTACCAGAAACTGCTGTGGCTGACACGTTATTCAAGAGAGAACCTGACGGCGAGGGGTATCCTGCCGGAAGTCCTTCGGATGCGGATGGAAGTATTTGAGGATCTCCTTGATTTCCTGACCACATGCTCCATCAAGGAACTCAATAATGAGCCGTTAACAGAGGATGAGCATTACAGGCTTTTTGAGTACGGGGCAATCCTGGAAGACCTGACAAGCTGGATGTCTGATGAAGGCGTAAGATGGTTCGAGATCACGTCCGAAACCGACAGGAACATGGCGGTTATTGCCGATGTGCATACCGTGCCCGGATCGTACCTGGAAGAAGCTGTGGGACTGGCTTCCGAGATCTATGTTGTGGTGCCCATCGAGGGAGAGTTATACCTGGCCCGCGGTGCGGTCTTTGATTACTACGAGTTCTTGAGCGGAACAAGGCTTACCGATGAGGAGTGGCAGCAGATGCTTAAGGATAAGAGCCAGCCTCCGCAGCCCGAGTGGACAAAGTCATTCAAATCCGGTGTCAAGCCGGAAATACCATTGCCCGAGGAGCCGTACTACCTGTATATGGGCACGGGTTTTATGACCCAGAAATATGAGGATTGAGCCAGGACAGGGGTGCTGACAGGGTAAGAATTGGATTAGAACATCATTAAAAATAGCGTGCAAGCTTGAAGACACTCCGGACATGAGTATATAATAGTCTTTACCGGGAATTAGCAGAAATTGGTCGGGCTGCATGGTCATGGCTTCATCGGGCAAAATGCAAAGGTATCAGGTTATGAAGACAATAATGGAGGTATATGCATGGGTCTGATAACCGGCCAGTTCAACGAAGCGTTCACCCCCATCATGGACGGGGTGACCAACGTGGTCAGGAACTATGCTTACTGGCTGAACAGGAAACACGGTATCAGTTATGTTATAACGCCCCATTTTCCAAACTATAAGGATAAAGAGGAGTTCGAGGTCCTCAGGTACCACTCGTTCAGTGTGCCCACAAGACCTCCGTACCGTACGGGTGTGCCGTCCTTTGATATCCAGTTCATGCGCCGGATCAGGAACATACCTTTCGATATCGTTCATGCCCATTCTCCTTTCAGTGCCGGCAGGATAGCAATGAACATCGCCCACAGGCGAGGGATACCAATTATTGCTTCCTTCCATTCCAAGTATTACGATGACCTGCTGGAATCCCTGAAGTTTGAGGGAGCCGCGAGGATCGGGGTATCTGTGATCGTTGACTTCTATAACCAGGCGGACTTTGTCTGGACGGTCAATAACGCGACCGCGGGGACCTTGAGGGAGTATGGCTACAAGGGCCACATTGAGATTGTCAATAACGGAACGGAATTTGAACCCGCCAGGGACAGGAAGGCCGAAGGACAAAAGGTCAACGCAAGGCTTAACCTGAAGCAGGATGAACTGGTATTCCTGTATGTCGGGCAGCTTGTCTGGCAGAAAAACCTGAAGACGCTTATCAATGCCCTTGCCCTTCTCAGGGATATGGGTCTGGACTACAGGATGCTTATCGCGGGAATGGGTTATGCCGGGGAAGATCTGAAGAAAATGGTGAATGACCTGTACCTTACTGACTGTGTCATCTTCCTCGGGACGGTTTATGACAGGGAGTACCTGAGATCCCTGTTTTGCAGGGCAGACCTTTTGCTGTTCCCATCGGTTTATGATAACGCTTCCATTGTTGTGCAGGAAGCGGCATCCCAGAAATGCCCGCCGCTCCTCGTGAAGGGTTCCAACACCGCGGAGGGCGTCATAGACGGAGTGAATGGCCTGTTGTGCGAGAACAGCCCGGAGGCCATAGCAAGGAAAATATACGATGGCGTCCTCATGTATGACCTTTCAAAGATCGGGGATAAGGCCCATGAAACATTGTACAGGAACTGGGAGAAAATTGTGGATGAGGTTTATGGAAGGTACAGGGAAATAGTGAACGCATACAAAAGGATCCGGGCATGATTGGGCCGTATGCTGAAGGGTCAGCCCTGACGGGCTGGCTTTTTTAATTTGCTATATGGATCCGGTCAGGGCCCAGCCTGCATCAGGAACCGCCGGTTTTTTCTGTTTTACTTATACCGGGTATTTGCTATATTAGTATTGTAGAAACCGGGAACTGTCGGCTTATATAGCCGTTTCGGGGGAATGTTTCCTGATTCTCGAAAGGAGCGGACATGGACCTTTTTGTAAGGCGTACGGGCGAATTCCTGGGCCCGCCGCTGGTGTTCCTGCACGGCGGCGGCGTTGCCGGCTGGATGTGGAACAGGCAGGCTGAGTTCTTCAAGGATTACCATGTTATCATACCCGATCTCCCCGGCCATGGTAGAAGCGCAGAAATCCCGTTTATATCCATAAGCGATGCGGCTTCAAAGGTCCTGGAGGCGGTAGAAGGCGCGGTGGAAAATGAAAGGGTAAACCTGGTGGGGTTTTCTCTGGGCGCCCAGGTTGCTGTGGAGATTATGGGCAGATGGCCCGAAAAGGTGGAGTCTGCCGTTATCATCAGCGCCATGGTCCGGCCTGTGAACTCAGGGAAATATTTCCTTCTTTCCCTGCTTAAATGGACTTTCGGGCTTGCCCGTGCCAGGTGGTTCTCTGAATGGCAGGCCAGGAGCATGCATATCCCGGGGGAATACCGGGAGCAGTATTACCAGGACTCTCTGAAACTGACACGGGACAATTTCATGCGCATGATGGAGGCCAATATGGGCTATATCCTGCCCGAGTCGTTTTCCGCCTCAAACATCCGGGCGCTTATACTGGCAGGCGCGAAAGAATTAAGGAGGATGCGGGCTTCGGCACAGGATATGGTCCGGGCCAACCGGAACTGCACCGGTTACCTGGTTTCGGGCGCCGGCCACAGCCTGCCGCTGGCCGAGCCTGACCTGATAAATGAGATTGTTTATAGCTTTTTGAATAATATACATCTGCATAAGAACAAAAGGTTGGTAAGAATCGTATAGGAGAAAACAGGGAGTTTAAGAATGATCAACAGTTGGGAAACGGTGGAAGAACCAAGAAAAATATCGGCCGGAAAGATTGCCGGCTATCGCATGGATAATGGCCGGGCTTTTATCAGCTTCGAACGGGGAAGTGCAAGGATGGAATCCTTCGGGGAAGGGATCCTGCGGATGACCCTGACAGCCGGGGAGTTTACCGATACGGAATCCCTTGCGGTGATCGCAAAGCCCGACAGCCGTCTGAAGCTGTCCGATCAGAAAGGCGTCGTTTCGGTGAAGAGCGGTCCGTTAACCGTCAGCTTTAGAAGGGATAAGTCTTTCATTTCCGTAACCGGCCATGACAGCTATCCAATACTGGACATGGACGAGGCCTTCTATAGAGTCGGGAAGGCATTGTCGGTTTCAGGCAGGATCAGCGAGGCCGAAATGTTCTTTGGACTTGGTGAGAAAACAGGCTTTCTTGATAAAAGGGGACGCCGCTACATCATGTGGAATACCGATGATCCCCTGCACACGCCGGACAAGGATCCGCTTTACAAGAGCATTCCCTTTATGATCGGCTTTGACGGGAAAAGGGCATATGGTCTTTTTGTCGATTCCACGGCCCGCTCGGAGTTTGATCTTGGATATGAGGACAGGGAAAGGCTGTCTGTCACGGTTTACGATTCCCAGTTGGACCTGTATATCATAGATGGCCAGTCCATTTCCCAGGTTATACGGCAGTACACCATGCTGACAGGACGCATGGAGATGCCGCCCATATGGAGCCTTGGCTTCCAGCAGTCACGCTGGAGCTATTATCCCCAGGAGAAGGTCCTGGAACTTGCCGAAACCTTCAGGACCAGGCAGATACCCTGTGATGCGATCTACCTGGATATAGACTATATGGATGGATTCCGCATATTCACCTGGGATTCCAACCGGTTCCCGGACCCCAAAGGGATGACATCACAGCTCAGGGAGCAGGGGTTCAGGATCGTTACCATAGTTGATCCCGCTATCAGGAAGGATTCGGATTATACCGTATATATGGAGGGCGCCCGGGAGGGGCATTTCTGCAAACTTCCCACCGGAGAGGTCTACCATGGGAAGGTGTGGCCGGGCACGGCGGCGTTTCCCGATTTCTCCAGGGACAGGACGCGAAAGTGGTGGGGCCTTAAACACGCAAGCCTGTTTGATGCAGGCGTTTCAGGGATATGGAACGACATGAACGAGCCCAGCGATTTTACATCGGGGACGGGATTGGAGAACCGTATTCAAATGACCGTGCCCGATGATCTCATGATGGATTTTGACGGGAAACCCCAGCCCTTCTCCAGGTGCCACAATGCCTACGGACTCCTCATGTGCAGGGCTGCATATGAGGGCTTCAGGGCACTGAAACCCAAAGAACGTCCGTTCATGGTCACAAGGTCGGCTTATGCGGGCATACAACGCTATGCCGCGGTATGGACAGGAGACAACCACAGCTGGTGGGAGCACCTGGCGGCTTCCATACCCATGCATCTGAATATCGGTTTGTCCGGAATTCCCTTCGTGGGAGCGGATGTGGGAGGTTTCCAGGGAAATTGCAGCCCGGAACTCTACGCACGCTGGATCCAATTGGGAGCCTTCACGCCTTTCTTCAGAGCCCATTCCGAGAAGGGAACCCGGGACCACGAACCGTGGTCCTTCGGCCCCGAGGTGGAGAGAATAGCTCAAAAGGCAATAAGGCTGAGGTATGAGCTTCTGCCCTACCTGTACAGCGAGTTCAGGCAGGCCTGCGAAACCGGGCTTCCTGTCATGAGACCCCTGATCCTTGATTTCCAGGATGACAGGAATGTATATGGCATAAACGATCAGTTCATGTTTGGAAGGGACATCATGGCGGCTCCCGTTACGCATCCCGGTGACAGGAAACGCATGGTTTACCTGCCCCAGGGAGGCTGGTATGATTTCCACACCAAGGAAAGGCTGGAAGGCGGCAGGTATATAATTGCCGATGCCCCTTTGGACAGGATACCTCTCTATGTCCGCGAAGGCGCGATCATCCCGATGGCACGGAGCGCCTGCAGCACCCAGTCCATGGACTTGAGCACGCTGTGGATAGAAATCTATGCCGGGCCGGAAGGCAGCTTCACCCTTTATGAAGATGACGGCCTGTCCATGGATTATCAATACGGAGCTTTCAATCTCCGCCGTTTTGCACAGTACTCTCCCTCGCCCAGGGCCTTCAGGTTCACGCTGAAAAACCTGAAGAAAGGCTATGCGAAGGGCTTTAAGAAAGCTTTCGCGACCGTATATGGGCTGGATGGCGATCTTCCGTCGGAAGACTGCGTATATGAGGACCATGCCTGGCGTTTTGAACTGGATGGATCCGAAACCGAGGTCAGGATCGGGTAGGATAGGATTGCTCAATGACGCGGATCATCCTGTACAATACCTCGTTGATCGGTGTTGGGATGCCATGCTTCCTGCCAAGCTCCATTACCGTCAGTGCAAACAATTCAACTTCGGTTTTTCTTCCGGCATCAACATCCTGGAGCATTGATGTCTTTCCATCGGGAGTCATCGTGTACATAATGTCCATGAAATTCCCGATGTCTTCCTCCTTAAGGTTGACCCCTTCCTTTTGCGCGATTGGTATGACTTCCATGGCGGCGCTCATCATGAGGTCCCTGGCTTCCTTTATGTTCTGGAAGACGCTGTAGGGTGCTCTCAGGACGGCGGAGGTCTGGTTGACGCCCACATTCATAAGAAACTTCCACCACTGCTCCCTGCGGATGTCGGATGGAATTGAGCAGGGAACACCGGTCCGGTCGAAAAAGTCTTTGACTGCCTTTACATCGGGTGAATCGGGCTGGCTTTTATGACCGAAGACTATCTTTCCCCTGTTGCCATACCTTGTGTTCAGCCCGTCCCGGGTGGCATCGGTGCCGACCACGAAGGCGTGGAGGATATGGGAATCCCCGAATTCAGCTGCCAGGATGTCCTCGCTGCTGATGCCGTTGAGGAGCGATATTATAATGGTATCCTCACCCACAAAAGGCCTGATGGCTTCAATGGATTCACCAAGCTGATGGCCTTTGACCGCGATCAGGATCAACTCCGCGGGTTCCGCCTGGGGCTGGGATATTACATAATCGAAATCGTACCTTCTGCCGTTTACGGTAACGCCCTGGGCCTGGTACCGGCGCGCTCTTTCGGCGTCCACTATCACCTTTACCGATTCCCTGTCATGCTCCCAGAGAATTGACGCAAAAACACTGCCTATAGCTCCCAGGCCGGATATATGCGCTTTTCTGATGGTGCCTGCCATGATCCGCATCCTCCTGTTATACTTTAATAGTTGTAAGTTACAATGCCGACTTATTATCTTTTCTCCGCGGCCAGCCAAATCTCATCTATTAAAACCCTGGTTCCCTCGCCGGCCACTGCTGCCGTGAGCCTGACAGAGAATTCCCGTACGCCTGAGGCGCTGTCGGGCAGTTCCACGTCCAGTTCGGTCCAGCCGTCAGCAAAGGGCAGGTCAACGACAGGTACGTATTCCGTACCGTTGAACCAGTCGATCTTAACGACGTCACCGGGTTTTCCGCCGTCAATGGCATAGGCGAGATGCAGCTTCAGGTTTTCATAGGGTACTGTGGTTACAGGCCGCTCAAGGAAGCCATCCTTGCCTATGGACGCGGCATAGTCCCCCTTGTAGGGTTTTTCGGTTTCATATGTAGTGCTATTGTTGGTCCTTTTCCATTTGCCATGATTGAAGGTTTTCGTTTCAAAGCCGTCGGCAAACAGGACCGTTTCCTTTGTGCTCTTTATGGCATACTTTGCGAACAGGCCGCCTTCTGTCAGGTCTATATCTCTCAACGGGGCGTTTGCGTTAACCTTCTGGCGCAGGATGGAGGCGCCTTCCAGCTTAACGCTGAATGCCCAGTTCACATAGCTTATCATGCGCTCATCCATGAATTTGATCCATTCCATGGATTCTTCATGGAATGTGGGCCCGTCGCCGGTATTAAGGCAGCTTCCCCATTCGCTGACAAATATGGGAAGTCCCTTTGACAGGGCGTAGTCAAACTTGTCCCTTAGAGCCTGGCCGTGGGATCCCGCATAGAAGTGAAAGGCATACATGACGTTGTCATATGGCAGCGGGTCGTCCGCCGCTATATCCACATCCTGGCTCCATGTTGGCGTACCCACAATGATGATGTTGTCGGGATCGTTCTTCCTGATTGCGGGTATGACCTCATCAGCGTAAGGCTTAATATGGCCTTCCCAGGTAGTGTCCCTGCCATTGGGCTCATTGCAGATTTCGTAGATAATATTTGGGTAATCCCCGTAAAGGGCTGATATTTCAGAGAAGAACTCAACGGCATGGTCCTTGTATTTTAACGGGGTATTGTCATAGAGTATATGCCAGTCCACTATGACATAAATTCCAAGGTCTATACAGAGGTCGACGATCCGGGTAACGGTTTCCATCACCCCGGGATTCCTGACATACCCGGTGGCATCCTCGGTATACATGGCTATCCTGAATACATTCAGGTTCCAGTCATCCCTCATGCTTTTGAGCATTTCGTATGTAACCAGGTAGCCGAAGGATGCGACCTCGGAAGAGCTTACTCCTTTCAGCTGAATCGGCTGGCCTGCCTCGTTCACCAGTTGTGAACCTTCAACCCTCAGTTTCCCGTTCAGGTCCACGAAGGTAGGACCGGAGTCAGGAGTGGGGGTGGCTGGTTCAGGTGTTGCCTCGGGAGTGGCTTCAGGCGTTGCCGAAGGCGTTGGGCTTATCCCGGACGGTGGTGTTGCAAAAAGAAATTCAGGCGGGGTCTCGCCGCACCCGGGCAGGATGATAAGAGCCATCGAAAAAATCAGTGCCCAAAGAAGAGTCTTCTTTGCAAAAAGGCATTGTTTCATGACATACCCTCCATATGCGGATATCTGATTCATATTATAGCATTAATCCTAAATTTGCCATAGGCCTAAGGCATGGCTTTCATATAAGGAACCAATCATCTCCCTGTCGGTTTTGTTTGAATCCTGTTGCCGATCAGATGCGGAGAAAACATGCATGCGTGATCATAAGCGGTTTTTCACCCCGTAACAAAAGTGGACGGGCCCGAATAGTATGTAGTGGGCTTGTTCGACTGACCGGCAAGCCGCAACAACCATCAGAAGGAAGGAGATGAAAGAATGGGCAAGAAAGAGCTTCAAGTGCCTGTTGTCGTAGGCGTCGGCAGTGAGCAGTTCTTTATCGAGAAAGAGATAAAGGTTTCTCCTCCGAGCCCGCCGATTTTTGAGATCAAGGAGATCAAGAAGTGGGTTGAGGTGTATGATGTTAAGGTCATTCCCGGAAAGGTTATCTTCAACGCCTACCTGTGGAAAGACATTAACTACAAAACCGTGGAGCATGTACATGACGATTCGGTCAACGGGCCTCTGTTCCACTTAACCACCAAGATCCCGTTCGGCGGTTTTGTCCCGATCTGCCCCGCCGAAGGCGAAAAGGTCTGCCCGGGAGACACTCCCGAACTGATCGAGGCCTTCGTGGAAGGCGAGATTGACGACCTGCAGTGCAAGACCATTGTCTGCGGAGTTCCTGTCTTTGAAAAACTCCTCGAGAAGTCAGTTGTACGTGTGACCTTCAAGGTCGTAAGGGTGCAGCATGTCATGGTGGACGACTTTAAGGATGACAAGTGCAAGGACTTCGATAAGTTCAAGGAAAAGGACTTCGACAAATGCAAGGACAAAGATAAGGACAAGGACGACAAGTTCTGTGTGAAGGACGGCGCTTTTCCATTTAAAAGCCGCTGGTAATGAATATGGGGGCTGAGGGCTGCAGAGCAGCCCTCTTTTTCAGTCATGCTCCTGGTCATGGCTTTTTCCCAGTTGTTCCAGGGCATCCCTGTCCATGCTCAAAAGCTGTTCTATGGTATGTTTTTTTGAACTGTCCACCCTCCAAACCCTCACAGTACCGCTGTCGGGTGAATCCGTGCCGGTACTCTCCATAACCGCGGGCTTTTCTGGAATGGCGTCATTCCTGTTTTTCCCCGGTTCCCTGAACTCAATGCGGCAGGTCAGAGTGATACGATATACCGCGTTTTTATTGACAGGTTTCATATCCTCAACGGCGCACTCGGGGTTCCCGGAAAGGGAAACCTGGAGCCTGGGGCTGTTTATAAAGGCTGACAGCTTCCCGCTTGCGGGTACGCTCTTAATAAAGGGGCAGCGGATGGCCTTTATGCTGTAATCATGATTTCTGTCAACGCCCTTCAGTATAAGGAACAGGATGTATTCGCCGTACACCAGGAAGTATTTGTCCCCAGCCTTTTCGCATCCCACATAGCTTACTGCCGCCCTGACCCTGAAGATTTCATATCCTTCGGACCCGAACCGGAGGTCTACAGTATCGGTTATATCATGTTCAACGACTGAACTGTTCCCATGCATGAAAATCCCCTGCCTTGCCCGCGTCCTGGTTTATCTATACGCGGAAAGCAGGGGGAATAGTATTTATTGTCACATGGAGCCCGTGCGCTCAGATCCTTGCGACGCCGGTTTTCCTCGCGGCATCCGCTACGGCGGCGGCGACTGCAGGACCAACGCGCTTGTCGAAGGGTGCAGGCAGTATATAGCCCGGCTCCAGTTCCTCATCGCTGATCAACGATGCGATAGCTTCTGCCGCCGCGATCTTCATCTCGTCGTTGATATCGCTTGCCCGTACGTCAAGTGCTCCCCTGAAAATGCCCGGGAAGGCCAATACATTATTGATCTGGTTTGGGAAATCCGAACGGCCTGTTCCCACGACCCTGGCTCCTGCAGCCAAAGCCTGATCGGGCATGATTTCCGGAACCGGGTTGGCCATGGCGAAGATAATGGGATCCCTGGCCATGCTTCTTACCATTTCCTCATCCATTATTCCTGGGCCGGACAGGCCTATGAACACATCTGCGCCCCTGACCACATCCCGCAGGAAACCCTTCTTCATCTCAAGGTTGGAGATCTCGGCCATCAGTTCCTTTTCCGGGTTAAGGCCTTCGCGTCCCTTGTAAATGGCGCCCTTTGTATCGCATAGGATGACTTTCTTCAGGCCCATGCTCATCAGAAGCCTGGTCACGGCGATACCCGCCGCACCTGAGCCATTGACCACCACTTCAATATCCCGTATATCCTTTTTGCAGATCTTCAGCGCGTTGATCATGGCCGCAAGCGTGACTACGGCAGTCCCATGCTGGTCGTCGTGGAAGATGGGTATATCGCATTCTTTCTTCAGCCTGCGCTCGATCTCAAAGCAGCGGGGAGCGGATATGTCTTCAAGGTTGATTCCGCCGAAGCTTCCGGCTATCATTTTGACAGTGTTTACGATGGTATCCACATCCTTGGAACGGATGCATATCGGAAATGCGTCCACATTCCCGAAGGACTTGAACAGGACGCATTTGCCTTCCATCACCGGCATGGCCGCCTCGGGACCGATATCGCCCAGGCCAAGCACGGCGGTGCCGTCGGTAACCACCGCGACGAGATTCCAGCGCCTGGTATAGATATAAGACTTGTCAATGTCTTTCTGTATATCCAGGCAGGGCTCGGCTACGCCCGGGGTATAGGCAAGGGTCAGATCCTCCTTGTTGTTTACAGGGGCACGGCAGACCACCTCGATCTTGCCGTTCCATTCCAGGTGCTTTTTCAGGGATTGTTCTCCGATTGTCATGGGATTTCCTCCTGCATATTTTTGCTGCGAATAACAAACCATTGCTATAATAGCATGACCGGATAAGGGCTTTCAACAAAAGCCGACCTTATGCTGTTATTTTTTTTGTTCAGTGGTCAGTGCTTCCGGCAGCACCCGCTTCCCGCAGGCTCGGAGGGGAGGAAACCATCCTGTATAAACGATAGCCGCCAGACAGGTTGCAGACCTGGCTGAACCCATTCTGCATAAGTATGCGTGAAGCAATATAGCCCCTCTGGCCGACCTGGCAGAAGACATATACCGGCTTGTTCCTGTCCAGTTCATCGATGCGGTCCCTGAGGGAGTCGAGGGGTATATTTATGGCGTCTTTCAGGGTTCCCCTTTCAAATTCTTTTTTTGTCCTCACGTCAAGAAGGATGGAACTGGCAGGGTCGATCCGGCTGACGTCATGCCAGTGGAATACCCGCATGCTGCCGTTTTGGATGTTGGATGCCACATAACCGGCTATGTTGACCGGGTCTTTGGCAGAACCGAAAGGAGGGGCATAGGCAAGCTCAAGCTCCGCCAGGTCCTGTACCTTCATCCCGGCCCGTATGGCTGTGGCCAAAACATCAATGCGCTTGTCCACTCCCTGTCGGCCGACGATCTGGGCGCCAAGTATGACGCCGGTTTTTCTGTCAAACAGGAGCTTTATGGTCATGTAATCCGCTCCGGGGTAATAGTCGGCATGGGATGGGCTATATGTATAGGATTTCTCATAGTCGATTCCCAGGCCCTTAAGGGTCCGCTCATTACTTCCGGTAACGGCCACGGTCATGTCAAAGGCTTTCAGTATTGCTGTGCCCTGGGCGCCGCTGTATGTGCTGTCAATCCCGCATATGTTGTCGGCGGCTATGCGCCCCTGCTTGTTGGCGGGCGAGGCAAGGGGAACGAACACCTTTTCACCGGTTACAAAATCCATAACCTCCACCGCATCGCCCACTGCGTATATATTCGGGTCGGAGGTCTGCATCCGGTTGTTGGTGACAATACAGCCCCGGTTCCCGGTTTCAAGCCCGGCCTCACTGGCAAGCCTGCTTTCGGGACGGACCCCCACGGCAAGGATCACCATATCCGCGGGAAGGCTTTCACCGCTGCTCAGGGCCAGTTCATAACCATCCCCGGACGGCCTGATGGCTGCCACAGCCTTGCCAAGATGCAGGGAAACACCCATGCTCATAATGTGATGATGAACCTCTGCGGCCATGTCAGGGTCCAGCGGCTGAATCACGTGATCGGTCAGCTCGATTACCGAAACATCAAGTCCGAGATTATGGAGGTTCTCGGCCATTTCCATGCCGATATACCCTGCCCCGACCACTGCGGCGCGACGGGGCCTGTTCCTTTGTATGTATTCCTTGATCCTGAATGTGTCCGGAATGGTGCGCAGGGTAAAAACAGCGTCAAGGCGCGCCCCCTCAATGGGAGGCACAACCGGCTCCGCTCCGGGTGAAAGAATCAGCACGTCATAGGATTCATCATAGGTTTTGCCCGAGGCAAGATCCCTGACGGTTACCATCCTGTCCCGGCGGTTGATGCCGGTCACCTCGCTTTTTATCCTTACATCCACGTTATAACGCCGTGAAAAGGATTCGGGAGTCTGGAGGGTCAGAACGTCCTTATCCCTGATTACATCGCCTATATAGTAGGGAAGGCCGCAATTGGCAAAGGATATGTAGTCACCCTTTTCAAACATGATTATCCGGGCTTCCTCATCAAGCCTCCTGAGCCTCGCCGCGGCTGTGGCGCCTCCAGCGACGCCACCGACAATCAATACCTTTCTGCCCAACAAGAACACTCCTTTCCATGGGTCAAAGGGAAATATACCTTGCAGCAGGGATTTCTGCAAGCCAATTATATCATACATTGTCGGGAGCATATGGTCGGTGACCATGTTACAGATCTTACAGCCAAAGAATCAGAAGACCGGGGCAATGGAACCTTCCATGTTATATTGCCCCTGTCGGGTTAATATGACACCCGGCAGCATTTAGCGCCATACAGGTATGATGGCTGTGTTGACAAAACCGATACCGTTTAATATGCTGATTATGATATTTCGGTGATGTGAAGGTCTGAACCATGAAGATAATTATCGTAGGAGACGGCAAGGTGGGCTATAGCCTGGCTGAAACCCTGTCGCAGGAAGACAATGATATAATCGTTATTGACAAGAGTGACGAGGCGCTCAGGAAGGCCAGCGAGAACCTTGATGTAATGTGCGTCAGAGGAAGCGGTGTAAGTGCTCGTGTCATGATCGAGGCAGGCGTCAGGCAGGCGGACCTCGTTATCGCTGCTACTTCAAGGGATGAATTGAACATGGTCTGCTGTCTTACCGCCAAAAGGCTTGGCGCCGGCCACACAGTGGCCAGGATCAGGGATCCGGAATACACTGATGAACTATCGATCCTGAAGCATGAGCTTGGTCTTGACCTTGTCATCAACCCGGAGCAGGCTGCTGCCGGCGAAATTGCCCAGCTTCTGAGATTCCCTTCCGCGGTCAATATAGAAGTCTTTGCCAGGGGCAGGGTTGAGATTGTGGAAATCCTTGCGGATGATACACCGATTGTAGGAATGCAGCTTAAAAACATTCACAGGGCTATTTCTTCGGATATCCTGATTGGCGCGGTGCTAAGAGGCGAAGATCTGGTTATCCCGAACGGCGATTTTGAAATACAGAAGGGCGATATCCTTTATGTGGTAGGCAGCCCGTCAAGCGTTTATAATTTCTGCAGGCAGATTGGGAAATGCACACAGAAAATCAGGAACATCATGGTTGTTGGAGGCGGCAGGATTGCTTATTACCTGGTGCAGCTTCTCAGGAAAAACGATATGAAGGTAAAGATCGTTGACAATAACCGGGAAAGATGCCTGGAACTCACCGAGCTTCTCCCCGATACCCTTATCATTCATGGAGACGGTTCTGACGAATCCCTGCTTCTTTCTGAAAACGTCCGCGACATGGATGCCTTTATATCCCTAACAGGCAACGATGAGGTGAACCTGATGATGGCCTTTACCGCCAAACAGCTGAATGTAGGCAAGGTGGTAGCCAAGGTCACCAGGACCGATTACCCGCATGTGATAAAGACAATGGGTATCGATAACATTATCAACCCCAAGCTGATAACGACCAATCATATCGTGCGTTATGTCAGGGGTCTTAAGAACGCCATAGGGAACCCGATTGAAACGCTTTACCGTATCATCAACGGAAAAGCGGAAGCTATCGAATTTATTGCCGGTACTTCCACCAGGTTTCTCAATGTGCCGCTGAAAAAGCTCAGATTGGTAGAAAACACTCTTGTGGCGGCCATTGCAAGGAAAGGAAAGATAATAATTCCCCATGGCAATGACTCAATCAGGCTGGGTGACAGCGTCATAGTGGTGACCATGAACAGCGGTCTTACTGATTTGAATGAGATACTGGCGCCTGGAGGGATCCTGGAGTGAATATCAGGCTGATCGTCAAGAACCTGGGTTACGTGCTTGTCATCGAGGCAGCGTGCATGCTGCCTTCGTTGCTTGTGTCACTGGCCTGTGGGCAGCCCGATTTTACCGCGTTTCTCATTACAATACTGCTGTTGATTGCAACAGGTATGGCTATATCACGGATCAGGGTTGAACATGATGATCTCTATACCAGGGACGGCTTTGCCATAGTGGCCCTGGGTTGGCTGCTGATATCAGTCTTTGGGGCGCTTCCCTTCCTGTTCAGCGGAGCGATACCCAGGTTCATAGATGCCTTTTTTGAAAGTGTTTCCGGTTTTACCACAACAGGGTCGACAATACTTACCGACATTGAAAGTGTTCCAAAGGGACTTCTCTTATGGAGAAGCTTCACCCATTGGATCGGCGGGATGGGTGTGCTGGTACTGACACTGGCCATCCTGCCCTCCGCAAAGGCAGGATCACTTCACATCATGCAGGCTGAAAGCCCCGGGCCAGCGCCGGGAAAACTGGTTCCCAAGGTAGGACAGACCGCGAAAATACTCTACGCAATATATATTGCCATGACCTTGGTTCAGGTCATATTGCTTATCATTGCCGGACTCCCGGTGTATGATGCCTTCATCCATGCCTTTGGTACTGCAGGTACAGGTGGATTCTCCAATATGAACAGGAGTGTGGGAGAATATAACAATGTGGCTGTGGAGATCATCATAACCGTGTTCATGTTCATTTTCGGGGTGAATTTCTCACTGTATTACCAGGGGCTGAAAGGAAACTTCAAAGCTTTCTGGCGTGATGAGGAATTTAGGTTCTATACAGGCACCGTGGTTATTGCCATAGCACTGATTGTGATCAACACCTTGGGGACGGTATACCAGGGTTTCTGGGACAGCCTGCGCTACGCATCATTCCAGGTAAGCTCCATAATAACCACAACCGGATACTCTACTGTCGATTTTAACCTCTGGCCGGTGTTCAGCAAGGCGATCCTTGTTGTTCTGATGCTTGTGGGGGCGTGCGCCGGATCAACCGGAGGCGCGTTGAAGTGCATTCGTATTGTACTGCTCTTTAAGGCAGCCAGGCGTGAAATAGTGAAGATCATTCATCCGAGATCGGTTCACACTGTGAAGATTGGAGGCAAGGTGGTCAGCGAAGAAGCCCTTGGCGCAGTTATGTCCTACTTCTTTCTCTATATGGCAGTTCTCGTGGTATCCACCCTCATCGTGGCACTGGAAGGGAAAGACCCGGTTACATCGGTAACTGCGGTGATCTGTACCATCGGAAATGTTGGTCCGGGCCTTGGGGTGGCAGGACCTGTGGGGAATTTCTCAAGCTTCTCGCTGCTTAGCAAAATCGTCCTGTCGGTTGACATGCTCATAGGCAGGCTGGAAATCCTGCCCGTTCTGGTGATGTTCTCGCCCTCATCCTGGAAGCGGGTTAATATCTGATGCCCTTTAAGCTCAGACTTCCTGCAGAAGGCAGGAACCGGCCGCTTTCACCCTGTTCATCAAGGCATTTTCCCGTATGCCGATCTATTCATTCAAAAATCACTAAGGCTTAAGCAACTGGATTTTGCCCCTGCTCAGCTTTACAATGCCCTTGCTCTCCAGATCTTTAAGCAATCTGCTTACCACTTCACGCGCTGTTCCAAGGTCAGATGCTATGGATTCATGGGTGGCATAGAACGGGTATGCGCCGCCTGCGGTTTTGGTTAACAGGAGATCCATCAGCCGGTCGCTGGTGCGCTTGAAGGTAATGCTCTCCAGCAGCCCCAGCACCGAGTAGAACTTGGCGGACATGGAAGAAAAGATGAACTTCTGGACGGCCGGTGATTCGAAAAAAAGCTGCCTGAAGGTATCCACAGGTATCTGCACCACGGTCGTGTCCTGTTCAGCATATGCGGAAACAGGGAAAGGAACATCACCGGTTCCCAGGAGGCAGGCTACCGTGAGGACACAGGTTTCACCCCTGCTGATACGGTACAGGGTCATCTCCCTGCCCTCCTCTGACAGCCTGAGGATCCTGACTACGCCCGACAGGACAAAGATAACCCCTGAGCAGTTCTGGTTCTGGTCCATGATAACCGTGCCTGCCTCAAACCTGTGCAGCCTCGCCGAATTGCAGAGCAGTTCCTCTGCAGGTCCCAAATCCTTTACAAACGGGAAAGCCTTCCGCATGTCGCTTAGTGTCCTGGCATCTATCATATCTCATCACCCGCTGTTTGCATGCCAACAGAATTCTTACCTGTAGTATATCATATGGGAACGGCCTGTCCAAATCAGGGGCGGTCACCCGCCACGCCTCTTTTCTATCTTTCTCCTCCAGCCTTCAGGATCGGGAGGATTTTCTCGCTGAGCATGGTCATACTTGCCAGGGCTTTGTTGCTCAGGATTATGAGAGCATTATCCCGCTCTGTGTCGCGGTAAATATAAGTTGAAAACCCGTTAATCCTGCCCGAATGGGACATTTCATTTTTGTAAAAAAGATCGAATACCCAACCGTATCCATAATTGCCGAGGTATGGGGTAAACATCTTGTCCAGGGATTCCCTGGTCAAAAGCGTGGCGCCATTAAGTGCCTGGAGCCATTTATAAAGATCCCGGGTGGTTGATTCCAGTGCCCCGGCGGCGTAGGGAATAGCCATATTCACATACGGTGATTCTCTGCCCTCCTGCATGTTCTCATAGCCGACAGCCTTTCCGGCGGAATACCCGTTGCTGCCATATCCTGTGTGATCCATTCCCAGCGGTTTAAAGATGTTTTCCTTCATAAACTCCTCATAGGTCATTTGGGAAACCTGTTCGATAATATAGCCCAGGAGAATATAGTTGGAGTTGCTGTAGGTAAATTTCTCACCGGGATTGAAAGAGAGGGGTTCATGCTTAAAAAGATCGATAAGTTCAGCGGGTGTATAGGGATAGTCATCGGACTGGTCGACATATTGAAGGTATTCAGGAATGCCCGATGTATGAGTGAGCAGGTTATGTATGGTTATTTTATCCCCGTTGGGGTAATCGGGGATATACCTGCTGAGAGGGTCATCCACAGTCAGGGCGCCTCTTTCCTCAAGAAGCAGGATCGCTGCTGCTGTAAATTGTTTAGTTATGGAGCCGAGCCTGAAAACCGTATCGGGCTCATTTGCCGTTTTGTCTTCCAGATTGGCAAGGCCATAGCCCTTATCGAGAATGATGCGCCCGTTATTGACCACAAGAATGGATCCGCTGAAGTTTCTTTTGGTCAACAGCTGGTCTATCTGATTTGCCATATCTTTCTGGGCGGCCGTCATAGCAGATGTGCCGCAACCTCCAATAATTAAGACAGATATGAGCAAAAACAAAATACACTTTGCCTTTAAAGACATATTATTACCACTTCCTTCTATATAACTGAGTTCAGGGGATGACAGGTCAATTATGTTCATCCTTGAGCCCTTGGGGGGACGATGAAAAAAGAAGGGACTTCTGAAGATGGCATAATAATGACATACTAACCAATAATAGCACTGTAGAGATTCATGGTCAACAGGAACGCTTGGCGGGCTGTCAGGTGTAATGACGAGCTTTAATGCGATAAAAAACCCGGGTTCCAACCGGCTTGCCAATTGAAACCCGGGTTTTTATATGGGATTCGGGTCATTTTATGTTGTAATCAAAACTATCTCAGCAATAAACTTTTAAGGTCTTCCTTGGCCCTGAAGCCAACGACCTTGGATGTGGCCTTGCCCTGTTTGAAAGCTATGACTGTCGGTATGGTCATGACTCCAAACTGGGAGGCGAGTTCCGGTTCCTCGTCCACATTTATTTTAACTACCTTTGCTTCGCCCTTCAGTTCATTTCCAAGTTCCTCAATTATCGGGCTGAGCATTCTGCAGGGTCCGCACCAGGGCGCCCAGAAATCCACCAGGACTGGTAAGTCTGATTTCAAAACCTCGGATTCAAAATTTGCTTTCGTAATATTCATGGCTAAAAACTCCTTTCGTAGAACCGCTTGCGACTGCCGGTTCCGTCAGGCTGCTATTGGCTCCTCTGATAATAATATAGCTCAGGTTGGATTTATTATACAGTAACATAGTCACACAGACAACCGTTCAACTGCAAAAGGCCTGGGCAGCCCGGGACGGGCGGAAATGACGGAGATCGATCCATGTTTAAACACAGTGGGAATATGTGTTATAATAGGTAATCCAAAAGGTTTAATAATAAAAGCATGAGAATGCAGCCGAAAATGCCGTATTGGGTATATGGACAAAATCGGGCAAATGGAGGAACAAACTGATGAAAAGAAGAAGACTCGCGGCGGTTGCCGCATTATTGGCGCTGTTTGTGATATCGGGCTGCACGTCAAAAACCGAGCCGGGGAGGGATGACGAAACCCGGAAACCCACCGGGACGCCTGAACCCACCCCAACTGAGACGGGCGGATTGGAGTATATCCCCGGATACCAGTTCAGGCAGCCCAAATCGGGAGATACCGTAGCCATTATAAAAACCAGCATGGGGGATATAAAGATACTGCTGTTTCCCAATGAGGCCCCCAAAGCGGTGGAGAATTTCGTTACCCATTCAAGGAACGGGTATTATGATAACACGACCTTCCACAGGGTCATCGATGACTTCATGATCCAGGGCGGGGACCCGAAGGGTGATGGAACAGGTGGAGAAAGCATCTGGGGCGAACCATTTGAGGACGAGTTCTCCCTTAACCTGCTCCATTACAGGGGAGCCCTGAGCATGGCCAATGCCGGAAAGAACACAAACGGAAGCCAGTTCTTCATCGTTCAGCGGGATCAGATTACCGAAGGTGAAGTGGATGCCATGAGGGATGCCGGTTATCCCGAGGACCTGTTATCATTGTTTGTGGAACATGGCGGCACGCCGGGTCTTAATTTCATGCATTCGGTTTTCGGCCAGGTGTACGAGGGGATGGATGTTGTGGACAAGATCGCCGCGGTGGAAACCGATAAAGAGGATAAACCGCTTAAGAATGTCATAATCCATACTGTCGAAATACAGGAAATAAAGTAGGAGCGGCCGCTTTCGCGGCAATGCTGCCGCGGGCATATGAATAGAAAGAGCGAGGTTGGCATTGAACAGAAGGAGAATTGTTGCAGTTGCACTTTTCGCGGCTTTGGGGGTCATCCTGGTCCGGGATTCCATCAACACATGGAATTATACCAGGAGCGTCAACATGGGAATTGTTGTATCCGCCTTTTCTGGGGTTTTTTTGGTTACAGCTGCCCTCAAAATGGCGCTTACTGACCGGCCCATAATTAAGAGCAGGCAGATAAGGACCGTTATCAGATGGATCATCATAGCTTGCCTGGTGTTCTTTATCGTTGCGGAAGGGTTAATTATCGCCGACCCGTATCTCCACAGGGCTGAACTTGCGGGAAACGTGGACTGGCTGCTTGTCCTGGGATGCCGTATCTGGCCTGACGGCAGCCCGACCCTTGCACTTGCAAACAGGCTGGATAAAGCGGCCGAGTATTACTCCGAACATCCACATGTGAAGATTATTGTTTCAGGCGGACAGGGAGCCGATGAACCCATACCTGAAGCCGAATCCATGGCGGAATACCTTGTGAAAAGGGGTATTCCCGAAGTCTCCATCATAACTGAGCCCAGGTCCACCAGCACCATGGAGAATTTCAGGTTCAGCCGCGACCTGCTGCCTCCGGATCTTGAAGAGCCTGTAAAACTTGTGTTCGTAACAAGCGATTTCCATGTGCTCAGGGCAAGGATCCTCGCAAAAAGAAACGGGTTTGAGGCCTATGCCATACCCGCTCCTACGCCATCGGTTATCTTGATCAACAGCTATCTCAGGGAGTTCTTCGCTTTCATAAAATCGATGCTGGTGGACTATTAACCTGTTTATTCCCTTCCCCTTCCCAGGAGAACCCCGATCACCTGCGGATAGATCTCCTGTGCCTGTTCCTTCCAGTTGCTGCAGATATGCCTGGCGTCATCCCTTGAACCGACAGACAGGCGTATATCGATAAGGGGCCTGGAGTTCTCGACGATCTTGCATCTCACTTCATACTCGTTCTCGTTTTCAAGGGTGTATTCGGCGATGATCGAGGCTTCATGCCTGAATTCAGTCCTTATGGCATCGGCGACCTCCCCGATCCTGGTCTTTATGCCCGCGGGAAGGATGCCTTCAAACATCTCAAGTATTTTTACGCCCTGTTCTGAAATTGTGTAATAGTCGATATTATCCCGCGTTTCACTGCTTATAAGCCTGTCGCTGATCAGCTCATGCAGACCCTGCTGCAGCAGGAAATAATTCATAAAGCGGTTTTCCAATATTACCCGGGTAAGCTGCATGTTGCTTACAGGTATCTGGATTTGCCTGAGGAAGTACAGCAGTAGCACCTTGTTTTCCGCTTTTTCAAAACTCTCGTAATCCATGGCGGCAACTCCCTGATACGTGGTTTACAATTCTGGATTCTATCAGAGCCGCGGCAAAAAGTGAAGTGTTTTGGCTTCCGCATCTCACATCCAACTTGTCACCTGATTTGGTGTATTATATAATAAGGTTTATTCACCGGGCTGCCCGCTGTTTTTCGGAGCGGGGCATATCATTGCCCGTCATCATCAGGATGCTGAGAAATCATCACAGGATTTATTTCGGGGGTCATGCAACTTCCTGAATTCATATAAAAACATGGCAAGGGAGAAAGGATAAATGGCAGGAACCGTTACGGAAAAGATACTGTCCAGGCATATCCTGGAGGGAGAGCCCGTTACCGGGCAGGAAGTGGCCCTGAGGATCGACAACACCCTTACCCAGGATGCCACGGGAACCATGGCCTATCTTCAGTTTGAGGCCATCGGCATTGATCGTATAAAGACCCAGTTCAGCGTCAGCTTTGTGGACCATAACACGCTGCAGACCGATTTCAAAAACGCTGACGACCATCTGTACCTGCAGAGCGTTGCCAAAAGGTATGGAATCTATTTTTCCAGGCCGGGCAACGGAATCTGCCACCAGGTATTCCTGGAACGCTTCGCGCGTCCGGGAAATACCCTGATAGGCTCGGACAGCCATACCCCAACGGCCGGAGGAATTGGCTGCTTTGCCATGGGGTCAGGAGGCCTGGATGTGGCGTGCGCCATGGCAGGCGCCCCCTTCAGGATCAAGTATCCGAAGATTGTAGGGATCAAGCTGACCGGCCGCCTCAATGACTGGGTATCCGCCAAGGACGTTATCCTGGAAGTGCTGAGGCGTGTGGATGTCAAGGGCAATGTTGGCAAGGTTTTTGAGTACTTCGGAGAGGGCGTGAAGACCCTGAGCGTCCCGGATCGTGCGACTATCACCAACATGGGGACTGAGACCGGCTGTACCACCAGCATTTTCCCCAGCGATGAGATAACAAGGGAATTCCTGAAGGCACAGGGCAGGGAGGAAGACTGGCAGCTTATTATCCCCGATGAGGATGCAACGTATGATGAGATCATAGAGATCAACCTGTCCGGGATTGAACCCATGGTGGCGCTGCCCCATAGCCCCGGCAATGTCAGGAGGGTGCGGGATGTTGGCCCTGTCAGGGTGGACCAGGTGTGCATCGGATCATGCACCAATTCATCCCTGAGGGACCTCATGATGGTTGCCGCGATCCTCGAAGGCCGCTCCATTTCCGAGGACCTGCATCTTACCATCAGTCCCGGTTCAAGACAGGTTGTAGACCATCTTGTTTCCAGCGGCGGCTATGCAAACCTGGTCCGTGCAGGCGCCAGGATCCTGGAGAATTCCTGCGGCCCCTGCATCGGAATGGGCAGCGCGCCTCGTTCCGGAGGGGTTTCTGTAAGGACCTTCAACAGGAACTTCGAAGGGCGCAGCGGCACAAAGGATGCCATGGTATACCTGGTGAGTCCTGAAACCGCGGCAGCGACGGCAATAAACGGATACCTCACCGATCCGAGGGACCTGGGAGAAGCCCCGAAGATCATGATGCCCGAGAAGTTCCAGGTAAACGATAACATGATAATTAAGCCCCTGCCCGAGGAGGAGGCCAGGGAGGTCGAGATCGTCAGGGGCCCCAATATAAAGCCGCTTCCGAGCTTCGAGCCTGTCGGCGATGTATTGGCAGGAAAAGTCCTGATCAAGGTGGGCGACAATATCACCACCGACCATATCATGCCGGCCGGCGCGAAGATACTGCCTCTGCGCAGCAATATACCGGAAATCTCGAAGCATGTCTTTGAAGCCGTAGATCCTTCTTTCTACGAGAAGGCCAGGTCCTGGGGCGGCGGGTTTATCGTTGGCGGGGAGAACTATGGTCAGGGCTCAAGCCGTGAGCATGCGGCTCTGGCTCCCAAGTATCTTGGAGTGAAGGCCGTTGTTGTCAAGTCCTTTGCCAGGATACATCTGGCCAATCTCATCAACTTCGGCATTGTCCCGCTGACATTCAGGAATCCTGGGGATTATGACAGGATTTCCGAAGGGGATGAACTGGAAATAACCATCGGCGATCTCAGCGGCGGATGCTCGCTTACCAACAGGACAACGGGCGAGGTTATCGAGCTTGAGCATACCCTTTCAGCAATGGATGCCGAGATACTTAAAGCAGGCGGTAAGCTCCCCTGGATTAAAAAGCATATTTAACCGGAGGTACAGACATGGCAAAAATCGCAATGAAAACCCCGCTGGTAGAGATGGACGGGGACGAGATGACCCGTGTGATATGGGGCTGGCTTAAGGAAATACTTATTGAACCCTACGTGGAACTGAAGACCGAGTATTATGACCTTGGACTGAAAAACAGGGATGAAACGGATGACAAGGTAACGGTGGAAGCTGCCCTGGCCACGAAAAAATACGGTGTTGCAGTCAAATGCGCCACCATTACCCCCAATGCGGACAGGGTGAAGGAGTATAACCTGAAGAAAATGTGGAAGAGCCCGAATGGCACCATCAGGGCCATCCTTGACGGCACCGTTTTCAGGGCGCCCATACTGGTGAAGGGAATCGATCCGTTTGTGCGGACCTGGAAGAAGCCCATAGTCATTGCACGTCACGCCTACGGAGATATATACAAGAGCTCCGAGATGCTGGTTGACGGGCCCGGAAAGGCTGAACTGGTCTTTACCGACGCAGAAGGCAACGAAAAGCGCCAGACAGTCCATGAATTCCAGGGACCCGGTATCCTTATGGGCATGCACAATACCGAAGCCTCTATAAGGAGCTTTGCCCATGCCTGCTTCAATTATGCCCTGGACCAGAAGATGGATCTATGGTTCGCAGCCAAGGACACTATTTCAAAGAAATACGACCACAGGTTCAAGGACATATTCCAGGAAATCTTTGATTCCGATTACAGGAAGAAGTTCGAAGACGCGGACATTAGCTATTTCTATACCCTCATAGATGATGCGGTAGCCCGCGTGGTTCGCTCCGAGGGCGGATTCATATGGGCATGCAAGAACTACGACGGGGATGTCATGTCCGATATGGTAGCCACCGCGTTCGGAAGCCTGGCTATGATGACATCTGTGCTGGTATCCCCCGATGGCTTCTATGAATATGAAGCAGCCCATGGCACGGTACAGCGCCACTACTACAAGCACCTGAAGGGCGAGGAAACATCCACGAACTCAGTGGCGACCCTGTTTGCGTGGACCGGGGCCCTGAGGAAGAGGGGAGAGCTTGACGGGTGCACAGAGCTTTTCAACTTTGCCGACAAACTGGAGGAAGCCGCAAAGAATACAATAGAGGAAGGCGTTATGACAGGGGATCTTGCGGTGCTTTCAAGCCTGCCCGATATCAGGAAGGTCAACACACGCGATTTCCTGCTGGAGATCAAAAAACGCCTTGACAAGTTGCTTGTATAACGACGGGGTGGAGTATTATGTTTATAATCATCGCGGGATGCGGTACGGTCGGATCCGGACTGGCCTGCAAGCTTTACAGGGAAGGCCATGATGTTGCCATAATTGACAGCGATGAAGCATCGTTCAAAAGGCTTGACGATGACTTTGAAGGACTCCGGGTGGTGGGTGTGCCCGTCGATCAGGATGTACTCAAGAAAGCAGGCATTGACCAGGCCGATGCACTGGCCGCCGTGACCCCGGATGACAACATGAACATCATGGTAAGCCAGGTGGCCAAGGATATCTGCGGGATACCCAGGGTTGTGGCCAGGATATCCAACCCTGCCCGGGAGGATATCTTCCATCAGTTCGGGCTTGATACAATATGTCCTACCAACCTGAGCGTCGAAACCATTGCAGCGATACTTACCGGCAAGTCTGTTGAGGCCACCTGCACAATAGGATCCAACACATTTTCCTTCAGGATTGAGGACGTCGACCCAAGTCTTGTGGGAAGCCAGATCTTGGATATCAGGCCGCAGGATGACCAATTTATCTTTGGAATAATAACCGATGGCAGGTTTACCTTCGCCCACCCCTACGCGGTGGTGGACAAGAACAGCAAATTTATTATTGCCAGCAAGTTGGATTAATGAAGCTCAATGAGTTTATACAAGGGAATATGCTATGTATATAGTAATTGTAGGTGCCGGCAAAGTAGGCTATTATCTTGTGAAAACGCTTTTACACACAAAGCACAGGATTACCATAATTGAAAAGAGCCAGGAATACTGCGACAGGCTGGCTGCTGACCTGGAGGTTGCGGTGATTCACGGAGACGGAACCGATATAAACCTGCTTTCCGAGGCCGGTACGCAGCATGCCGATGTGTTTATAGCGGTGACGGGAAAGGACCAGGATAACCTGATAGCCTGCCAGTTGGCCAAGCGAAACTTCCATGTAAAGCGGACCATTGCGAGGGTCAACAATCCCAAGAACATTGTCGTCTTTGAAAAACTGGGAGTGGATATTCCGGTTTCCAGCACCTCCACCATTGCAGAGATGATCGAGAAAGAGATAGACTTTTCTGCGGTAAAAACCCTGGCAGAACTGAAAAAGAGCGACCTTATAATCAGCGAGGTGCGACTTTCTAAAAAATCCCACGCATGCAACAGGAAGATAGCGGATATGAAGCTTCCGAAAGGAACAATTCTGATGTCGGTTATCAGGGACAATGAAACCTTTGTCCCCAATGGCCAAACCGTTCTGCAGGAGAATGACACTGTGTTCATCATCTGCAGGCAGTCAAGCCAGAAAGACATAATCGATTATTTCAGCTGACCCTGGATATGCTGCCTTCGCCACGCGGCTGTGACCGGCGGGGTTGATTTCTTCGCGTCCCGGCGTTCATCGGTGTTTATAGAGGCGCCTAAGTTGGTAAATAGTAAAAGAGGCAGATTGATTGTGCCTTCATGAAAAAGAGGGATTTAATATGTTTAAGATATTGATTGCGCTGATTATCAGCGCTGCGCTGGCTGGAGGCCAGGTATCCCAGGTTTATAAAGAATTCGACAACACCAGGGTTCCCGACGGATCAGTGGGCGCCCGTTATATACCTGCAGCCGAGAAAAGGGTCAAAACCCGCGTCCAGAGGGATCAGGTCAATTACGACTATGACCTTTTCGGCAGGGACAATTATGAATACTTCCCGCTTCAACTCGGAAACGGGGATTACAAGGTCACTATATACGAGCACCTGGAGGGAACGAAGTACAGGGTGGCAAAATCCCAGAATGTAACGGCCAACCTGGAGAATCCCCTGAAGGTCTTCCTGGCTTCCATACAGACTGTAAACTGGAACCAGGATATGGCAGCCATCAAGAAGGCTGCGGAACTCACGAAAGGGCTTAAGACGGACCGGGAAAAGATCAATGCCATTTACCGCTACGTGGTTGATAATTTCAGCTACGATTATGACAAACTGAACAATCTTCCGTCCACCTATGTCCCCAATATCGATGAGACCCTCAAGTCCGGCAAGGGGATATGCTATGATTATTCCGCTGTTTTTGCCGCCATGCTGAGAAGCCAGGGCATACCCTGCAAGCTTATCAAGGGATATACAACATATGTGAAGGGATATCACGCATGGAACGGGGTTTACCTGGCGGATGAGGACCGGTGGATGGTTGTTGACACCACCTACGATTCAGTCCTGAAAAAAGCCAAAAAAGCCGTCAGCATGGAAAAACCGGCCTCCGAGTACACCATGAGCAAGGAGTATTAAAGGAAGACAGGGGGCGTTCGTCAATCCCGGCGATTGAACCGCCCGGTAAAATGAAGCAGTATATGAATTATTTGCAGATAATCTCACAGGGTTATCTGCATTTTTATGCTTTTTTTTGTCGCTCTTTTGCAAGTAGTGATATATAATCTTCCATCTTCAGATGCCGCGGTCTCCCGGGAAAATCTCCCATATTCACCTAATGACATGGTTTATTGGGCATTATGACAAAACGCATCATGCAGTTGGCGTGTAATTTTTTGCAATATTTTGTCCCGGCAATTGCAAAATCTCTTGACGCAAGGTTACTGATTGTATACAATGATACAAAGTTACTGACCTCCTATCACCAACTATTTGCAGAAGCCAGGCCCATCCAGGCTATGGGCGGGGTCATCGGAGTATTGGAGATAGAACATAAGCTGCCGCGAGAGGAGGCTGCATCAATGAATACCGGATTGTCCAAGGCTGAACTGGATAATTACTTCCATATCTTCAGCGAGGCCGCGGAAGTAAAAAGCAGGTTCAAACCCGGCGTTTACAGCAAGTATAATGTAAAGAGAGGCCTGAGGAACGAAGATGGGTCCGGCGTGCTTGTCGGGCTCACCAAGATCGGCGATGTCCATGCCTATATCGTTGATGAAAATGAGAAGGTTCCAGTGGAAGGAAGGCTCACCTACCGGGGCATTGATATCTATGATCTTGTGGAGGGCTTTCTGTCCGAGGACCGTTTTGGTTTTGAGGAGTGTGCCTACCTGCTTCTCCACGGTGATCTTCCCACCTGCCGTGAACTGGATCTTTTCAGGGATGTGCTGGCATCCTTCAGGGACATCCCCGAGGATTTTGTAAGGTCAAATATTCTCACCGTACCAAGCAGAGACGTCATGAACCAGCTTGCCAGGCTGGTCCTCATCTGGTATTCCTATGATCCAAACCCGGATGATACCAGCGTGAAAAATCTGCTCAGGCAAAGCGTAAACCTGATTTCCAAGTTCCCGCTGATGGCCGCCTACAGCTACCAGGCAAAAGCCCATTACTTCGACGGGAAGAGCCTTGTGATACATAAACCCAGGTACGAGCTGAGCGCAGCCGAAAACCTGCTGATGCTGCTGAGACCGTCGGGTGAATACACACCCCTGGAGGCAAAAATACTTGACCTGGCCCTTGTGCTGCACGCGGAGCACGGCGGAGGCAACAATTCCACCTTCGCTGCCCATGTGGTTTCATCTTCGGGCACCGACATATATTCCTCGCTTGCCGCTGCCATTGGCAGCCTGAAAGGCCCCAAGCATGGCGGCGCCAACAGCAAGGTCATCGGTATGATGGATGAATTGAAAAGAGAGGTCAGGGATTGGGGGAACGATAGCCAGATAAGGGATTATCTTGCCAGGATAGTCATGAAGGAAGCCTTTGACCGTACCGGACTGATCTACGGAATGGGACATGCGGTTTATACGCTGTCGGATCCCAGGTGCGTCCTGCTCCGCAAGCAGGCTGAGGAGCTTGCCCGCCAGAAGGGAAGAACCGAAGAGTTTGAGCTTCATAAAAGTGTGGAAAGGATTGCACCCGAAGTATTCAGGGAGATAAAGAAATCCGACAAGCCCATGTGCGCCAATATAGACTTCTACTCCGGCTTTGTATATGACATGCTTGGCATACCAAGGGAAATGAATACTCCCATTTTCGCGGTCGCTCGTGTGGTGGGCTGGTGTGCCCATATCATAGAAGAACATCTCAACGGAGGCAGGATCATCAGGCCGGCCTACAAGAATATAAAGAGACCCATGGAATATATCAGGCTGCAGGAGAGAGGCTGATACAAAAACAGCCTCTCTTTTTACCTGCTCCAGCCTGGGGGGGATAAGTACCGGGTTCCCAAAGCAGGCTTCTCTCCTTTTCTATTCTTCATGGATCCTATCTTTTCTATTTTTTATGAAATTGTAACATAATTTTAGTTTTGTTTTCTGGAAATAGCCTCTATAATAGTATTATGCTAAAGTATGGAGGAAACTGATGAAAAAGCCAGGCAGAATAACAGCGATCCTTCTTATATTTCATCTTGTCGTTTCAGCTTTTACTATTTCCCCGGCGTTTGCCTACCGCTTCATGAAAGAAGCGGCTGTACTTAATAGATTGGGCATTCTTGACGGATGCAATCCCGCAACATTTGATCCGGCTTTGGGCTCAAAGGTCCAGAGACAGACAGCGGTCATCCTCATTGTCAAAATGTTTGGCGAAAAGGATGATGCCCTTGCTCTTCCGCAGAGCGAGATTGACCGGATCCTGTCCCGATTTTCCGACAGCCATCTTATTGCATCATTTGCACGGCCGTATATGGCATATGCGGTAAAAACAGGTATGGTCGCGGGTACATCCCCGACTACCCTGGGCCCCCAGGTATGGGTTGACGGCGTTTCTTTCGCCTGCATGATTATAAAAAATATGGGATATACCGTGAATTCCCGTGAAACCTACCTCCGCTCACTGGAGTTCCTGGGCGAAATCAGCGGCCTGGATAAAACCACCATCGCCATCCTGAACAGGGATGAACTGAGAAGGGATGAAGCGGTGGGAATTATCTATGCGGCACTGAACGCGGTCCTGCCCGATGGGCGCTCCCTGATCGAAATGTTGATCCTCAAGGGATTCGTAAATGCAGACATCGCGGCAGAGTGCGGGTTCATAGACCACAGCGCTGTCCCCGGCTCCGGGGAACTTCTGCCTGTGCTGTCCGACCGGGAGATAGTCCGTCAGGCGATCCAAAAAGCGCTCCTTTCGGTTTCCACATCGGTCATCATTCCCATCAACTCGGCTTCCGATACGGCCGAAGAAGTCTTTGAAATATGGCGGGAAGTAGTATGCAGCGATCCACGCATCCTGTATAACTCAACAGTTACATACCGGGCGGACATCGGCCTTTTAACCTTTCAATACAGCAAGGATGTACAGACCGTAAAAACACACCTGGACCTTCTTGAAAAGAAGGCCGAATCCGTGATCAAACAGCTGATCAGGCCTGGCATGACCGACTACGAAAAGGAACTTGCCATTCATGACTATATTGTTAACAATTGCACCTATGACCTGAGGGAAAACAAGCCTCCCGAGTCCTACACGGCCTATGGCGCCCTGTGCCTTGGAAAAGCGGTCTGCGAAGGGTACTCGCAGGCGACAAAGCTTCTCCTCGATATGGCAGGAGTGGAAAGCATAATTATTATCGGGCAGGCTATCAACATCGATACTGGCAGGTACCAGAACCATGCCTGGAATATTGTCAAAATCCAGGGCGAGTATTATCACCTTGATACCACATGGGATGATCCGGTAATGAATGATGGAAGCAGCTATCCGACCTATACATATTTCAATCTTCCGGACGGGGATATCGGCAGGGATCACAAATGGGACAAGTCAGTATATCCTGCCTGTGTTTCCACAGATTACAACTATTATGTCTACAATGACATGATTGCCATGGACTACGATGCCTTTGTTTCCCATGTGGTCAGAAAGGCTGATGAGGACGTTGGTTCAGTCACGGTCAAAGTAAGCGATAACGGGGAAATTGGTTTTGATCTGAACAAAGCCATTAAAGATATCCATTCAAAAACCGACAGAAGGATATATGCCTACAGACCCGTAAACATTTACGGTATCATGGAACTATTTTTCAAATAACCTTTCTGTGGTAAAATGATATAGATCTTTTATTAATTCATCGTTCCGAGGTGTGCGGCTTTGTATTTGAAATCCCTTGAGATACAGGGTTTTAAGTCTTTCGCGGAAAAAATAGTGCTGAATTTCAACCCCGGGCTGACATCGGTTGTGGGGCCTAATGGCAGCGGAAAAAGCAATATTGCCGATGCCGTTCGCTGGGTCCTTGGCGAACAAAGTGCCAAAACCCTGAGAGGAAGCCGCATGGAAGATGTCATCTTTTCAGGCACCCAGCACAGGAAGCCTGTGGGTTTCGCTTCAGTATCCCTGGTCATCGATAATTTCGACAGGGCCCTTCCCATTGATTTTTCCGAGGTTACTATTTCCCGAAGGATGTACCGCTCCGGAGAAAGCGAATATGCCATCAATAAAACTCCATGCCGCCTGAAGGATATCAACGAGTTGTTTATGAATACAGGCGCAGGCCGCGAGGGCTATTCCATCATCGGCCAGGGCCGCATTGACGAGATTCTCAGCGCGCGCTCCGAGGAAAGAAGGCTTGTCTTTGAGGAAGCGGCAGGCATAACAAAATACAAGGCCCGGAAAAAGGAGGCCGAAAGGAAGCTGGAGAATACCCGGCAGAACCTTCTTCGCATCAATGATATAATCATGGAACTGGAATCCCAGCTGGAGCCGTTGGCCCAGCAGGCAGAGACGGCAAGGAGGTTCATCGACCTCAGCAACGAACTGAAGGGCATTGAGGTCAGCATGTTCCTGGACACCATTGACAGGCTGAAGAACAGGATAGCCGAGGTTGAGAACCAGGCTGCGGGACTCAAGGAACAGATTGATGAGGAAAACAGCAAGATTGAGAATATCCGCTGCAGGAACAGGAGCAAGAACGAGAGCCTTGAGCGGCTAAAAGCTGAAGCCGGGAAGATCCGGGAATCCATATACGCCCTGGATTCCGGCATAGAGAAGAATGAAAGCAATATCCGGATATTTGAGGAAAAGATAAGCCATCTCCAGTCCAATATCGAGGGTTTCGGCGAAGACATCCGCAGCATCAGGGAGAGAATGGCGGCTCTTGAAACCGAGGCTGAGCGCAAGGAAAAAAGGATCCAGCAGCTAACCGGAGACTCGGAAAGATTTGCCCGGCTTTTGGCGGAGGCAGAGCAGCAGCTTGCTGAGATCATGGCAAAGCTGGATGAAAGCGAAAGGATCATCGAGGAAGCCAAGCAATCGGTGATGGACAAGCAGGACCAGTTGTCCGATTCCAGGATACGCGCCAACAACCTGAGGAATGACCTGGAGAACTACAAACAGCTTAGAGGAAGGCTTTCCGAGGATATCCGCCAGGCCTTGCTGGACAAGGACCGGGAGAACATGGAGAAAGAGGACATGGAAGCCTCTTTGAGGAAGACGCGTGACGAAATAGCCGCCACGAAGGATACGGTAAATAGCCTGGAGGAACAGAGAAACGGAATAGTGGGCAGGCTTGAGTCCCTGCGAGGAAAGCGTGACGCTGTCGCGCGCGACCTGCAGAGCCTGGAGTCAAGGCGCAAGGTCCTGCTCGACATGGAAGCCACCATGGAGGGCTACAGCCACAGCGTCAAGTCCGTCATGAATGCCTGCCGGGAAAACAGGGAATTCGGCAAAGGCATTTACGGCGCCCTTGCCCAGCTTATCAATGTTAAGGAAGAATATGAGACGGCCGTTGAGGTCTGCCTTGGCGGCGCTCTTCAGAATATTGTCACAGAGGATGAGTATGCCGCAAAACGGGCTATTGAATTCCTGAAAAGAAATAGCCTGGGCAGGGCTACATTCCTGCCCATTTCCTCAGTCAAACCCCGTACACTGGAACCGGAAGTCCTCGGCCAGGTGCGCGGCATGCCAGGATTCGAAGGCATAGCCGCAGACATGGTATCATGCAGCAGCAGGTTCAGGGGCATCATACTGAACCTCCTTGGCAGAACTGTCATTGTTGATAATATGGATTCAGCCATAAAGATGGCAAGGCAATTCGGATATTCCTTCCGCATTGTTACCAGGGACGGGGAGGTTTTGAACACCGGCGGATCCATTACCGGCGGCAGCGAGTCTTCCAGGCTGTCCAGCCTGATAAGCAGGCACAGGGTTATAAAGGAGCTTGAGAGCAAGATCAGGGCGGTCGGAAAACGCCAGAAGGAATTGGACGAGGAGATCGCAGCCGTTGAGCAGGAAAGCAGGCAGATCACCGAGCAACTGGAGGCAAACCGGAAAACGCTTTCCGACCTGGAACTTGTAAGGCTCAGGGACGAGAGTCATGTGGCAAGACTGCTGGAAAATATCAAGCGTCTGGCTGCAAGGGCCGAGATGCTGAAACAGCAGGAGGAAGAGATTGAAGGGAATATCCTGAAGATCGAGGGTGAAATTGCCCAGGAGGCTGAAAACACCCACAGGATAGAGGCAGAGATCCAGGAGCTGAAGGATCTGATCCGGTCCCAACAGGTAAAGAACAAGGACGAGCAGGACAAGAGAAACCTGCTGCATACTGACATCAACGACTACCGGGTTTCCATCAATTCCATAGCAGAGAGCATCCAGAACCTGAAGGAACAGCTTGAGCAGCTCAAAGAGGAGCAGGGAAGCATCACAGGCAGCCTGGAAAAGCGTGAGGCTGACCGGAAACGCAACCTGGAGCGCATTGAGGAGTTGAAGGTTTCAATTGCTGGCGTACAGGAAAAGATACGCGGCATGAAAGAGGAAAAAACCGGTCTCGAACTGAAGGCTGAGGGTATCGCCGAAGAGATCCGGGTGCTGGAGGAAGAATTATCCGGCATGCTTGATGCTGTTACCAGCTATAATAACACTATAATGACCCTGCAGGACGGGCTTGGAAGGCTGGAAGCCAGGAAGGCCAAGATGGAAGCCGAACTGGAAACCATCCAGAACAGGCTTTGGGATGAATACGGACTTACCTACGGCAACGCGGAGCCACTAAGGCAGGAGATCTCCAATGTAAAGGCCACCCAGGCCAGGATCACCGAACTGAAGGAAGAGATCAGGAGCCTCGGCCCGGTGAACGTGGCTGCCATAGAGGACTATGCCAGGACAAAGGAGCGATGCACTTTCATGATAACCCAGCGTGATGACCTGGTTAAGTCCGAGGAAAAGCTGTGCCGTGTCATCCAGGATATCACCCGCGTAATGAAGAAGCAGTTTATCGAGCAGTTTGCGCTGATCAACCGGAATTTCAACATAGTCTTCCGGGAACTGTTCGATGGCGGTCATGCAGAGGTGCAGCTTGCCGACGAGGAAAATGTGCTTGAGAGCAATATAGATATAATCGTACAGCCGCCGGGCAAGAAGCTTCAGAACATGCTTCTTCTATCGGGAGGGGAGAAGGCAATGGTTGCCATAGCGCTCATCTTCGGCATTTTGAGGATGCGCCCGGCGCCGTTCTACATACTCGACGAGATAGAAGCATCCCTCGATGAAGCCAATGTCTACAAGTTTGCGGAATATATCCGGCGGTACACCGACAAAGCCCAGTTCATCATCATCACCCACCGCAAGGGCACCATGGAAGCCGCTGACACCCTGTATGGCGTAACCATGCAGGAATACGGGGTGTCCAAGGTGGTTTCCCTGAGGCTGGGCGAAGGCCTTGAGCGAAACGCAGGATGACCTGGCGTAATGAAACGCAGCCATTAAACTACAGGAGGAAAACATGGGTGTATTTGATAAACTGAAGAACGGTCTGAAGAAAACAAGGGAGTCCATTGCCAAAAGGATAGACGAGGTGCTGGTATCACTTGGCAAGGTGGATGAGGAACTGTTTGAGGAGCTCGAGGAGATACTGATAACTTCAGACGTAGGTGTCGAAACCTCGGTGGGCATCATTGACCAGCTGAGGGATAAGGTTAAAAAGGAGAAGATTACTGACCCCGAGGGTGTCAGGGAAGCAATAAAGGAAATCATATCAGAAAAATTAAGCCATGAACAGGCCGGCCTGGACCTTTCCACGAAACCGTCGGTTATCGTGATAATCGGAGTCAATGGGGTTGGCAAGACCACATCCATCGGAAAGATCGCCCATATGCTCAGGATGCAGGGTAAAAAGGTGCTGGTCGCTGCCGCGGACACATTCCGCGCCGCGGCTATCGACCAGCTTGAAATATGGGCAAAACGCGCCGGCGCAGGGCTCATCAAGCATTCGGAGGGTTCCGATCCATCGGCGGTGGTCTACGACGCCATCCAGTCAGCCAAATCAAGGGATGTGGACGTGCTGATCTGCGATACCGCCGGGCGGCTCCATACCAAGAAGAACCTGATGGAAGAGCTGAAGAAGCTGTTCCGAATCATCAACAGGGAACTTCCCGGTGCTGCCGTCGAAACACTGCTGGTGCTTGATGCTACCACGGGCCAGAATGCGGTATCCCAGGCCAAGACCTTCTCGGAGGTTTCACAGCTGACCGGGCTGATCCTGACCAAGCTTGACGGTACGGCCAAGGGCGGGATCATACTGTCCATAAAGGACGAGCTTAATGTGCCCGTGAAATTTGTGGGTGTCGGCGAACAGATGGATGACCTGCAGCCTTTTATTCCGCAGGACTTTGCGGAAGCCCTTCTGGGGGATTGACGGGCAGTTCCCGTTCAACTCTCATTATCCGTTTTTCCGTTATGGTTCAATAAATGGGCCTGCCCATCCTCGGTTATATAGAACCGGGTCCCAAGGCTATTGTCGATTGCTCCGACAAGGCCGCTGGACACGCAATCTTCCAGGCACTCCTGCACCAACTCAGGCTCCATATTGGTATCCCTGGCAAGGCCGTTGATGGTCCGGAAGGCATATTCGCTGCCGGACAGTTCCTGCAATACCTTCAGCCTGCTGCTTTCAACCTGGTCCGAAGTCCCATTGCTGGCTTCAGTATTCCCAATAACCGCTGTTTTCCCATTGCCGCCGTCATCATCCAGTTCGGTGTGCTTGAGGATCACCGGCCGGATTACAGTCCTGACAGCCTGCACATCCTCTTCCACCTTGCTCATCTTTTCCAGGACCTTGCCGGAAATTGCGCTGATAAATGACTTTGCCGAGACCGAAGCTATTACGCAAAAGCCTGCGAACACCACAAGCTTGATCGGATCCGTTTCCGATTCCCTGACGATATTGCTGGATATCGTATTAAGGAAAACCGGAACCAGGAATGAGGCCGCAACACCCGTTATCATGGTTTTTATCAGATCGGAGACTTTGGGCTTCGGAGCTTTTTTATTCTTCGCCGAATAGCTGTTTATGTAGTTTACAACCCCGCCAAGCAGGCCGAAGGCAACCATGACCAGGATAAGCTTTGTTATATGGCTCATGTGAATATCACCACTTAAAGCATTTCTAATACAGTGTAATCGTAATACTCTTTCCCTGTGAAAGATATCAGGCAATGTCACAAACCTTTTTCCCCGCCGCAATGGCGGCTGCAGCTGACCGTTCTGCCCTGTTTAGAGGGGAATGGAGCATTAAAAGTTAAGAACGTGTCGTGGAGGTGGAGCCAAGCCAGATCACCCTTTGGAAATACAGCGATGGCAAGCCTTATATCGAGCGGCTCAACATAGCGGAGAGGAAGGCTTTCAGTGACTATGTGCCGCTCGTTGGCAGCAGGCGGGACAATTAATTATCCTGCCTTATTGAAGGCGTTTTTCAAGCTGCTGGTATATCATCTCTTCAGTCATGCCGGTTGCGATAATTACAGGGGCACGGGTTATGGTGTCATGAATGCCCAGGAAGTTGCTGCTCATCCCTGACAGCACAACGGCGTCGTAATCCTTGCCCCTGACCTGCGCCGCAGCGTCGAAGCCGATCTTTTCCACCTGGTATCCCCTTTCGGACAGGTACTCGCTGACCCTGTCCAGCCCTTCCTGAACCGCAATCTTTCGCATGAATAACCTCCTGTGGTATCATACTGTGCTGGCACGCGGCCGCATGTACCGTCGCGGCGCCCAGCCTTCATTATCATGCCCCGGCTCCTTCAGGATTATTCAGCCTCTCCAGCCGCGTCAGGCGCATGTCTCTTGCACTTGACAATTCCAAGCCTTGGAGTATAATCAAGTTATATATTTCACAATCATTCCGGACAGGATGAAGCAGTGAACCAACACCGGATGAAGGCCGAGGGAGAGATGCTGGGCTTCAGCACACCGAAGGAGTAACACTCTCAGGTAAAAAGACCTCGACCCGACGGGACTCTGGAGAGACCGATAAGGCGCCGAAGGGGCAAGTCCCGCGTTGGGACGTATCTCTCAGGCAAAAGGACAGAGGAAATGAGGTTTATGGCCGGATCATGTTGAACTGCTGCATAGCGGTTTAAACCTGCAGGTCAAACGCTCGTTTGACTTTTTCCTTTTTGTGGACAGGGAAACGGTTCCAGCAAGGGATCCTCCACCCCGGCAATAGTCCGGTGTAAACTATTGGATAAAAGGTGGTATTGTCATGGCAAAAATCATTGTAACAGACAAGATGGCTCCCAATGGTATTGAATACCTCAAAAGCAAGGGTTTTGAGGTTGACACTCCTTTTGGGATATCGCACGAGGAGCTTTGCGGGATTATCGGAGAATACGACGCAATCATCGTAAGAAGCGCCACAAAGGTAAAGGGCGAAGTTCTGGACAAGGCAGTGAAACTGAAGGTTGCCGGCAGGGCAGGCAACGGAGTGGACAACATTGATGTGGCCGAATGCACCAGGCGCGGCATAACGGTTGTCAACACCCCTGAGGGCAACACCAATGCGGCGGCTGAGTTCAGTGTCGGCATGATCTTTTCAGTGTTCAGGAACATTCCCCAGGCCCATCACGCTGCCAAGAACAGGGACTTCAGAAGGAACAGGTTTGTCGGTGAGGAACTGGAAGGAAAAACCGCAGGCATTATCGGCCTGGGTAAGATAGGATCAATTGTTGCCAGGAAGCTTAAGGGCGTTGGCATGAACGTTGTGGGATACGATCCGTATATCTCGGATGAGAGGGTCAGGCAACTGGGCATCTCGCGCATGGAAACCCTTGACGACCTTTTGAAGGTTGCCGACGTAATCTCCATCCATATACCCAAGACCCCTGAAAGCAAAAACCTCATCGGCAGTCGTGAGCTTGCCCTGTGCAAGAAGGGTGTGAGGATTGTCAATGTGGCCCGCGGTGGCATGATTGATGAAGATGCGCTTTATGACGCCATAGTATCCGGCCATGTGGCAGGGGCAGCCCTTGACGTGCAGGAGGTTGAACCCAATTTCAACAAGGCCCCTGAAGAACAGGACTATTGGAACAAGCTTCTTGACCTGGATCAGGTTATCTTTACGCCCCATCTCGGCGCTTCCACAAAGGAGGCAAATGTGAACTGCTCGCTGGGCGTTGCAAAACAGGTGGAGGCCGTCCTGAACGGGGAACTGGTATCAGCGGTGAACATGCCCCATATCTCGGGCGATCTGAACGAACTCAAGCCTTTCCTCAGCCTTGGCGAGAAGCTTGGAGCCATTTACTTCCAGGCTGAGAAGGAGAGGATAAACAAGATTGAGATCATATACAGCGGCGACCTTGTTAACGTGGATACAAAGCCCATTACCCTTTCGGTTGTGAAAGGGCTGCTTTCCACCATCATGAATTCAGACGTGAATTTTGTAAACGCCCTGATGAAGCTTGATGAGGTGGGCATTGAACTGGTGGAAAGCAAATCCAGCACCATAGATAAATACACCAACCTGATCACCGTGAAGATCCATCGCAGGGACAGGACTTTATCCATAGCGGGAACCGTGTTTGCCAGGGACAGCATAAGGATTGTGGACTTCTTCGGGTACCAGTTGGACTTTGAACCGACACAGTATGTCATTGCCCTGCAGAACAGGGATATTCCCGGGATCATCGGCAAGGTGGGCACACTTCTGGGCGCGAACAATATCAATATCGCGGCCATGCAGTGGAGCCGGAACAGCAAGGATGGCAAGGCGGTATCCTTTGTCAGCGTGGACAGCGATGTTCCCGATGACATCATCGAGAAACTCCGCGCCACCGACGGCATACTGAAAGTTTCCAAGCTGTACTTCTGACTTAATCGATGATAGCGAAAAATCCGGTTTGGGGCCGCAGGCGTTCCCAAACCGGGTTTTTTATTAGCGGCGCCTGTAAAACTGTTCTCTGCGGCATCGCCCACCGGCATGCCGGGAAGTGGAGACAGGCATAACCATGATTTCCGGTTATGGTATAATATTGCTATACATCTATTGGAGGTGTCGACATGGATAAGCATTTACAATCCGTCACGATGAAAAGAATCGAAAGGACAATGGAGAATCTTCGGAAAAACAGGATGCAGGCCTGGTATGTGGATTCCAGGGAAGGGGTCGTACCCTTGCTGGAAACCCTTATAAAAGAGGGTGATACGGTAGCGTGCGGCGGATCTGTAACCCTTTTCGAAACAGGAGTTATCGATCATCTGCGCTCAGGGCGGTACATATTCTATGATCGCTACGCTGAAGGCCTGACGCCGGAACAGCTTACCGATGTACACCGGAAAGCCTTTACGGCCAATGCTTACCTGACCAGCACCAATGCCATTACCGAGGAAGGCGAACTTTTCAATGTGGACGGAAAGGGGAACCGGGTTGCCGCAATGATATACGGTCCGGATAATGTTATCGTCATTGCCGGCCGCAATAAAATCGTCACCGATCTTTATGAGGCTTTCAGCCGGGTCAGGCAGCTGGCGGCTCCTGCAAACGCGGTGCGCCTTTCCCGCAAAACGCCCTGTGTGGAAACCGGCAAATGCCAGGACTGCAAGAGCAAGGACAGGATATGCAGCAGTTTTGTGGTTTCCAGGTTCCAGCTTGTTCCCGACCGCATCAAGGTGATTATAGTCGGTGAGGAACTGGGCTACTGATCGCCGGGTAAAAGCTTCAGGCATTATTCAGGGGCATCTTGAGTATTTATGGAATAATAAGGACAGGAGCGTGTATTCATGGATTGCCCTAAAAGGCTTTTTGCCGCCATAGATATCGGTTCCCACAGGCTTAAGATGAAGATTATTGAGGCATCACCGGATGGCAGGATCAAGGATCTGGAGACTGTAGATCATCTGATCCCCCTTGGCAGGGATACCTTCAACGAGGGAAAGCTTTCCTTCGAGTCGGTTAAAAAGACATGCGAGGCAATCCGGGGATTCAGGAGGCTGATGGCGGATTACGGCGTCCAGGAATGGAGGGCTGTGGCTACCAGCGCCATCCGTGAAGCTGCCAACCGGGACTGTATGATCGACCGGATCAGGCATCAGACGGGCTTTGATGTGGAGATCATAAATAATTCGCAGGAAAAGTTCCTCACTTACAAGGCTGTCAAATGGCAGCTTGAGAACGAGGGCGCCATGGATACCGGTGAGCCGACCCTGATACTGAACATAGGAGCCGGCAATCTGCTGCTGCATCTCATGGAGAACGGCCTTTTGGCATCAAGCCAGAACCTGAAGCTGGGAGCCCTCAGGATCAAGGAGTCCATTGCGAAAATCGAAAAGCATACCCTCAACTTTTCAAGGGTTCTCGAAGAGTATATTGAGGCCCATATTGAAAGTGTGGAATACCTTAAAAGCTCCAATGAAGTGAAGAACTTCGTCGTTGTCAGCGGCGAACTGGATTTTCTTGCGAACATCGCCGGCCCGCATGCCTGCAAAAAGGTTGTTTCGCTGGACAAGGATCTTTTTGAAAGCATATGCTCGAAGGCCATGAACAAGACCCCCAGGGCTCTTGAGGAGGAATACGACATCTCCCTGGCGGACGCGGAGTTGTTTGTCCCATCCCTGATCCTGATCAGGAAGTTCCTTGATAAAACCTGCAGCGACAGGATAATAATTCCCTGCGTTTCACTGGTGGACGGCCTTATAATTGACAGGTTCAACTGCTGTGACGGCATGGGTTTCTGCATGGACTTCAAGGCAGATATCCTGTCCTGTGTCCGTAAACTGGCCGCCCGTTACCGTTCCAATGAAAAGCATATAAACTACGTTGAAGACGCGGCGCTCCGGATATTTGACAGGCTGACCGGCATCCACGGCATGGGAGAAAAGGAACGCTTTATCCTGCAGATAGCGTCCATCCTCCATGACGTGGGCAAGTTCATTGCCGCAGATCCCCATAGCGTATACTCCTTCAATATTATAAACGCGTCCCAGATCCTGGGTCTTTCCGATGATGAACTGCGCATGACCGCGTTTATCGCGCGCTATCACAGCCTGGATGCGCCGGACCTGGAAAGCGGTGAACTTGCCGAACTGGGAACGGACGAGAGTATAAAGACCATGAAGCTGATCGCCATTATAAGGATGGCCGACGCCATGGATACAAGCCATAAACAGAAGCTGAAAATCAGTTCCATGGATATATCCGAGGACCAGTTCATCGTAAGGGTGGAATCGTGGGAAGAGGCTGTTTTGGAAAACTGGACCTTCAACATGAAATCAGAGTTCTTTTCCGAGGTTTTTGGACTTAACCCGCAGATGGTAATCAAGAACAGGATGGTTGGGGGAAACTGAGATGCAACATATGGGTGCCGGTAGTTGGGAAGAGATGCGCCCCATGGATTATCTCAAACCTGAATACCTGATCAACAGGGAACTGAGCTGGCTGGAGTTCAACCAAAGGGTGCTTGACGAGGCTGCCGACATGAGCAACCCGCTCATGGAAAGGCTTAAGTTTCTTGCCATAGTCAGTTCAAACCTTGATGAATTCTTCATGGTCCGTGTAGGGTCCCTCAATGACCAGATCAATGCGGGCTTTGTCAGGCCTGATGCGACCGGGCTGACCCCTGTCGCCCAACTGGAGAAGATAGCCCAACGGGTTGACATGATGGTATCCGACGAGTACAGCCTGTGGAGTGAAAAGGTTGTTCCCGAACTCAGGCAGGAAGGCATCCATATTCTGTCCCCGGGTGAACTGAACAGGCACCAGGCGGCGTATCTTTCCGAGTATTTCGACAGCGTCGTCTACCCGGTATTGACCCCCATGGCGGTGGACCCGGGAAGGCCATTCCCGCTGATACACAACAAGGCTCTGAATATAGGCGTGCTGATACATAACACTGCGCCAAATGAACAGGATATTTTCGCCACGGTACAGGTGCCGCCGGTTTTCCCAAGGCTGGTGGAACTGGAGGGAACCATGGGAAAGGCCTTCATACTCCTGGAAGACGTTATATCCATGTTTATTGACAGGCTTTTCGCTGGCAAGAGGATCAAGGCCGCCTGCGCATACAGGGTGACACGGAATGGAGACCTGGCTATTGATGAGGATGAAGCCGAGGACCTCCTGATCGAGATAGAAAAATCCCTCAAGCAAAGAATACGGGGCCAGGCGGTGAGACTTGAGGTATCCAGGGGATCCAGCCGGCTGCTGGTGAAGATCCTGCAGGAGAAGCTGGAACTCCAGGAGGACTATGTATTCCTTGTCGACGGTCCGCTGGACCTGACATTTCTTTATGAACTGTATGATATGGCAGGGTTTGAAGAACTGAAGTACAAGCCCTATGTCCCGAAGGTCCCCGGATGCCTTGCCGATGGCAGGGATATCTTTGAAGCTATCAGGGAACGGGATATCCTCCTGCACCATCCCTATGAATCCTTTGAACCGATTGTGGATATGATCCGGAAAGCGGCCAGGGACCCCCGTGTCCTGGCTATTAAGCAAACCCTGTATCGTGTAAGCGGCAAGTCGCCCATTGTACGGGCCCTTGCGGAGGCGGCGGAAAATGGCAAGCAGGTGACGGTGCTCGTTGAACTGAAGGCCAGGTTTGATGAGGAGAATAATATCCAGTGGGCGAAAAGCCTTGAAAAAGCGGGCTGCCACGTGATTTACGGCCTGGTCGGCCTTAAAACCCATGCCAAGATAACCCTTATCGTTAGGATGGAGGATGACGGCATCAACCGGTATGTCCACCTGAGCACCGGCAACTATAACGATGAAACCGCAAGGATGTATACCGATATCGGGCTTCTGAGCTGCAACAAGTACATTGGGGAAGATGCATCAACGGTATTTAATGCCCTTACAGGCTACAGCGAGAAACCGCGGTTCAATAAGCTGGTTATCGCGCCCATCATGCTTCGCAGGCACCTCAGTTATCTCATTGACCGTGAAACCCGGAATGCCCTGGAAGGCAAGCCCGCTTACATTAAGGCAAAGCTGAACGCCCTGGTTGATTCGGATATAATAGAACGACTGTACAGGGCGTCAGCCGCAGGCGTCAGCATTGATTTGCTTGTGCGGGGCATGTGCTGCCTGAGACCTGGCCTTGAGGGGGTCAGCGAGAATATCAGGGTCAGGAGCATAGTTGGCCGGTACCTGGAGCACAGCCGGATCTACTGTTTCTGCAACGGCGGCAGCGAGGAAGTGTTTATCTCGAGCGCCGACTGGATGGAAAGGAATATGGATCGGCGCGTTGAAATCCTGATTCCTCTGGAGGACCAGGAAATCAGAAAGAGGGTCCGCCATATCCTGGATATTTATCTTAAGGATAATGTCAAGGCAAGGCGCATGCACAAGGATGGCAAGTATACCCTGAAACCTCCCTCCGGGGACGAAATGAGGCTGAGTGCCCAGGACTATTTCATGGATGAAACCGCTGCCAATGGGCCTGAAAAGCCCGATGCAGTCCCTGAAAGCCTGTTCCGCCCCGTCACGATCCCGCCAGCGGGGAATGAAGATATGTGAACCATTATGTCATTCCGGGCTCAGCGAAGCTGAGAGCGGCAATCTTTTGCGCAAATTCCCGGTTGACTGGAAGGAATACAGTATGGTAAATTAGCAAAAAGTCGTACTGCTAAGGAGGCACTGATATGCATTCAGGCTTATTCCCGCTTAAGGATTACAAGCCGTGCATGAACATACGGGAAACAGAAATCGCCATCAAGTATATTAAGGACATTTTCGAGCTTACTTTGGCCGAGGTATTGAACCTGACCCGTGTATCGGCACCCTTGTTTGTCTGTCCCAAAACCGGTCTGAACGATAACCTCAACGGTGTTGAGAGGCCGGTTTCCTTTGACGTAAAGCATATGAACGGAAGCGTTGTTGAGATCGTGCATTCCCTGGCCAAATGGAAGAGAACTGCCCTGAAAAGATACGGTTTTTCCGAGGGGGAAGGCATTTATACAGATATGAATGCCATCAGGAGAGACGAAGAATTCGACAACCTTCATTCCATATACGTTGACCAGTGGGACTGGGAGAAGATAATAAGGCCGGAAGACCGCAATGTTGAAACGCTTAAGGCCATCGTCCGGGATATCTTCTCGGTGTTCAGGACGGTGGAGGACAGGGTCTGCGAAAAATATCCCATCCTGAAAAGGCAGATGCCCGATGAAATATTCTTTATTACCACGCAGGAACTGGAGGATCTTTATCCAGCGCTTGCACCCAAGGAACGGGAAGAGAGGATTGCCCGGGAGAAAAAGGCCGTATTCATTATGAAGATCGGCGGTGTACTGAGGTCAGGGACCAGGCATGACAGTCGGGCGCCAGACTACGACGACTGGGAACTCAACGGGGATATAATTTTCTGGTACCCTGTACTCAACAGGGCTATGGAGATGTCTTCCATGGGGATAAGGGTGGATGCCCGGTCCCTTGAAAGGCAGCTTAAGCTTGCGGGCTGTGAATACCGGAAGGATCTCCCATACCACCGGGACGTGCTTGAGGGGAGGCTTCCGCAAACCGTGGGCGGCGGTATCGGGCAATCCAGGATATGCATGTTCCTCCTGGGCAAAGCTCATATTGGAGAGGTTCAATCCTCTGTCTGGCCCGAAGAAATGGTGGAAGCCTGCAAGAAGATGGGGATCCCGCTGCTGTAGGTTTAAAAAACCGCTTTTGGGACAACATAAAAAAGCATGGAAGCTCATGAACCTGGTTCATGGGCTTTTTTTGCACCAACCCCCTTTGTGTCATTGCGAGGAGGCGAAGCCGACGAAGCAATCTCGTAAAATAGAGGTTGGAAGTGTGAGATTGGAAGTTGGAGTATAAGTATTGACAGTTCGGGCATGTCATTGGAGCGCGGCGGCGAAGCAGCCGCATAATATAGAGGTATGGCACAGGAAATGGAAGCAGATTGCCTGATTAAAGCAAATTGGAGTGATAGTATGTCTGCGAACCGGGAAAGGCACATGTTCCTGGGCGGGAATACCAGCCTGGGCTTTTTCAGCTATTATGACCATATCCTCCCCCAGGAGGAAGTAAACAGGATATATGTGATAAAGGGCGGACCCGGAACCGGCAAGTCCTCGTTCATGAAGAGGATCGGCCGCGAGATGCTGGGCAGGGGGTATTCCGTGGAATTCATGCACTGCTCCTCCGACAGCGACTCCCTTGACGGTGTCGTGATACGGGAACTGAAGACGGCCATGCTTGATGGCACGGCTCCCCATGTGGTGGACCCCAGGCACCCGGGCGCCGTGGATGAAATCCTGAACTTCGGGATGTTTTGGGATGAAGAGGGGATAAGGAATCATAAAGAGGAGATCATGAAGATCCGCCGTGAAATCAGCCGGCTCTTCTCAAAAGCCTATCGTTTCCTGGATGCCGCCCATGACATATATGAGGACAGCGCTTCCATCCATGCCCGGGCATTGGACAAAGGGAAACTGAACAGGCTGGTTTCAGATCTGGAAAAGGAATTATTCGACGGCAGTGAACAGGAGGGCAGGGCAGGCCGGGAGCGTTCGCTTTTTGCCAGCGCCATTACCCCTGCCGGGTATGTTAATTATCTTGATACCCTGATTAATGCAGGCACCATATACGAAATAAAAGGCGATATGGGTACCGGTGAGGAGCGGATACTGGAGAGGCTGCGGGACAGGGCGCTTTGGAGCGGCTACGATGTGGAATGCTTTTACTGCGCGCTGAATCCGCGCAGGCCTGAGCATCTTATTATCCCCGGGCTTGATGCGGCCATCACCACCTCTAACGCCTATCACCACTACGATAAAGGCGCTTCCGTGACCATTGACATGATGGACCTTATGGATAAAAGCCTGCTGGAACGTTACCGGAGTGAGCTTGAAGAAAACCGGGTTCAGTTTGACGGCCTGATGTCGGTGGCTGTTAAGAGCATCAGGCAGGCCGGGGAAAACCATAAAAAGCTTGAGCAATGCTATGTTCCGCATATGGATTTCGAAGCCCTGGACGAATTATATAAGATTATCCTCAAGAAATTGATACAGTAGAGACTTCTGTTGTAATCGCGAGGGGGCGCAGCCAACAAAGCAATCGCGTATATAGAGGTGAGAGGTTAGAGGTTAGATGTTTGATAAAAACTGCTGCGAAGTTTTGCCCCAAAAGTCTAACCTCCAACATCCAACCCCCGACTTCTATTTTGAGATTGCCGCGCTCCGCTTCGCTGAATATGCAATAATAAATAAGGATAGCCGTGCCGCATAAGGCCATGGATACATCACCCGGTACGGTATCCCTTTCCACGGACGGCGAGAATTACACACAGCTTGCGGCAGGGACCTGGTCTTCCGGGGATACGGTATATACCGTACAATATGACGGCCTGCAATACGCCACGCAATACACGGTGATAGAGGGACCGTCCCCCCGGTCACGCTTTGCCGGCGAAGCAGTCCTTGACTGTTTCCTCGGGGCTGTGGTACAGTGGGCTGAGAAAATCCAATAGCGGCTGGAGGAAATATATTGAGTTACAACTTAGGGCTTATTTCCCTGGGATGTCCCAAGAACCTGGTGGACAGCGAGATCATGCTCGGAGCCTTTAAGGAAGAAGGGTTTGTCCCCGTTCAGGACCTGTCCCGGGCCGATGCCATAATAGTGAATACATGCGCGTTTGTGGGAGATGCCAAGGAGGAGGCAATAGTCACAATCCTTGAAGCCGCCAGGCATAAAGAGGAAGGGAGGCTCAAAGCCCTGGTGGTAACGGGCTGCCTTGCCGAAAGGTACCGTGACCAGATCATCAGCGAGATTCCCGAGGTGGACCTGGTATTCGGAACCGGAAGCATCCCCCAGGTGGCGGAGCGCACCCGGGCCTTCCTCGAAGGAGAGCGCCTTGAAAGCCATGTATGGTGCGATATCCCCGATACCGTCGACTATCTTGACAACAACAGGGTGTTAAGTGACGGTAAGCCTTATGCGTACCTGAAGATTGCCGAGGGCTGCAGCAACAACTGCACCTACTGTATTATCCCCAGGCTCCGCGGACCGTTCAGGAGCAGGCCCGTTGAAAGCCTTCTGAAGGAGGCGGAGTTCCTTGCACAACAGGGCAAGAAGGAAATCATCCTCATTGCCCAGGATGTAACCCGCTACGGGACAGACCTGTATGGTGAAAAGAAGCTGGTGGAACTTATCCGGTCCATAAGCCGCGTAGACGGGATTCAATGGATACGCCTGCTTTACTGCTATCCCGAGCTTATCGATGATGCCTTGATTGAGGAAATGAAGAGCAACGAAAAGCTTGTGCACTATATGGATATTCCCATCCAGCATATTTCTGACAGGGTCCTCAAGGCCATGGGCAGAAGGGGTTCGGGCGAATACATAGAATCCCTCGTAAAGCGCCTTAAGACCGAAATACCCGACATTGTGCTGAGGACATCACTTATAGCAGGCTTTCCCGGCGAAACCGAAGAGGATCACCGGCAGCTTGAGGACTTCGTGAAGAAGGGCTATTTCCAGCATCTTGGCGTGTTTGCGTATTCAAGGGAAGAGGATACGCCCGCATACAGGATGAAGAACCAGGTGCCCGCAAGGGTCAAAACGGCCAGAAGAAAAGCCCTCATGGAAATACAGAGGGAAAACGCGGCCAGGTTTAATGATTCCCGCATTGGCAAAACTTATGATACAATGATTGAAGGAGTGGCCGAGGACGGCATTTTCTACCTTGGGCGGACCTTCATGGAGGCTCCTGAGATCGATCCTGTGGTATATGTGGTTTCTCCGTATCCGCTTGAAACGGGAGATGTTGTTAAGGTCAGGATGCTTTGCAGGCAGGAGTACGACTTGATCGGTGAGGTAGCAGGAAATGAATCTTCCGAATAAACTGACGCTTTCCAGGATACTGGCTGTGCCCGTTTTTCTTTTCTTCCTTGTTCCGGGTTGGTTCGGGCAGTTTATGGGCCTGGACCAGTGGGGCAGGTATGCTGCCGCCGCTGTCTTTGTTATTGCGTCCATCACCGATCTTCTTGACGGGATGATAGCAAGAAAGCAGAACAGTGTTTCGCAAATGGGAAAGTTCCTTGATCCCATTGCGGACAAGCTGCTGGTTACCACGGCACTGACAGCCCTGGTGGCAACCGACAACCTGTCGGTTTGGGCGGTAGTAATAATCATCGCCCGCGAGTTCATTGTAACCGGAATCCGGGTTGTGGCAGCAGGCCAGGGCGTTGTTATAGCCGCGGGAAAACTGGGCAAGCTGAAAACAACCTTCCAGACCATAGCCATTGTGGCCATCCTGATCCGTGACTTCCCGGTTTCCCTCATCTTCCCGTGGCTTCCCGTCGGAAGAATCTGCATGGCCATAGCCGTGGTCCTCACTGTTGTTTCCGGGATTGATTATGTCGTGAAAAATGCGTACATAATAAAAAAGGGAGGAAGCTGAGAGCAATTACTGTCCTTTCCTCATGGATTTTGCT
>JAAXZX010000073.1 GCA_012719645.1 Clostridiaceae bacterium | reverse complement strand
TTCGACGAACTCGGGGTGGATATTATCTTTTCAGAAACGTTCCCCGAGGAAGGGATAGGGCTTGCCATCATGAACCGGCTCCGGAAAGCGGCCTCAGGCCGGATCATCCGTGTGCAGGCCACATCGGAAATGCCCGGTAATGAAAGTTGAAATACCGGTTTATAAACCGGACCGAAAGGGTGAACCTATGAGAAAGATATTGTTTGTTTGCACCGGCAACACCTGCAGGAGCGCCATGGCTGAGGCGATATTCAACAGCCTCCTGGAGCAGCGGGAAGATAACGATATCCTGGTTTCGTCAGCCGGGATATACGCATTTGAGAACGATCCCGCCAGCGCTATGGCCGTCGAGGTGCTAAAAAATGAATACGGGATCGACATATCGTCACACAGGGCGAAGGTACTGGATGCGGATGATATCAGGAATGCCTGGCTGATACTGGCCATGACCGAGGACCACAAGCGGATGATCCTTGACATCTATCCCGAAGCGGCCGACAAGCTGTATACACTGAAAGACTACGCCGAAATATGGGAAGGCGGACCCAGCATCCCTGATCCTTTCGGCGGAGACTATGATGTATACAGGGCATGCGCCTATGAATTGGAAACAGCCCTGATGAATGTGGCGGAGAAAGTTTTTGACAATGAGGATTGATTACTATAAAATCAATGAGAGGAAGGGGAGATTGGCTTGCGAATTGCATTGGGCAGCGATCATGGAGGTTTTCGGCTTAAGGAGTTTCTGAAACGGCATCTTGAGGAACAGGGTCATGAATGCACCGATTGCGGGACCTATGACGAATCATCGGTGGATTATCCCGATTTCGCCCTCAAAGCCTGCCTTATGGTCAGGGACGGGGCTTGCGACAGGGCTATCCTGATATGTTCGACCGGAATTGGCGTTTCCATGGCGGCCAACAAGGTCAGGGGCATCAGGTGCGCACTGTGTCATGACCTTCTTTCGGCACATCTCACAAGGGACCACAATGACACCAACGCTTTGGCGCTGGGCGCTTTTATTGTTGGGGAAAAGCTTGCCGCGGCCATTGTTGATGAATGGCTCAAAACCCCGTTTTCCAACGACGAGAGGCATAAAAGAAGGATCGGCAAGGTACATGAAATTGAAGACAGGTACCTTTAAATAGCTTTGGAGGTTGCATGATATGAATAATGTTTTTGTTTTCGACCATCCTCTCATCCAGCACAAGATCTCGTTATTGAGGGACAAGAATACCAGCGCCAAGGAGTTCAGGGAACTTGTATCCGAGATATCGATGCTGATGGGTTATGAAGTGACAAGGGATATCCCGCTGAAAGAGGTGGAGATCGAAACACCGGTAGGCCATGCCAGGACCTATGTGATATCGGGGAAAAAGCTGGCCTTCATACCCATCCTGCGCGCCGGGCTCGGAATGGTGGACGGGCTTCTGAAGCTGGTTCCCATGGCAAGGGTCGGCCATATCGGCCTGTACAGGGATCATGATACCCTGGAGCCCGTTGAATACTATTGCAAGCTTCCTGAGGATATCAGCGAACGCGACGCGGTTGTGCTGGATCCCATGCTTGCGACCGGCGGTTCAGGCTGCGACGCCGTTAAATTCCTGAAACAGCGCAATGTGAAGAACATCAAGTTCGTATGCCTGATAGCTTCCAGGCAGGGTATCGAAAGGCTTAACAGGGAGCATCCCGATGTTGCCATATACTGTGCGGCTGTTGACGAAAAGCTGAACGAATACGGATATATCGTGCCGGGTCTCGGCGATGCCGGCGACAGGCTGTTTGGGACCAAATAGGAAAGGAAGATTCATATGCGTCCTTCCTGGGATGAATATTTTATGAGCATAGTGGAACTGGTAAAGACACGTTCCACATGTTTGCGGCGCCAGGTGGGAGCCTTGCTGGTTAAAGACAAGCGTATTCTGGCGACGGGCTATAATGGCGCGCCGGTGGGATGCAAGCACTGCCTGGAGCTTGGTTGCCTCAGGGACAAGCTTGGAGTCCCGTCAGGCCAGCGGCATGAGATATGCCGTGCCACCCACGCGGAACAGAACGCCATCGCGCAAGCCGCATACGCCGGGGTAAATGTGAAGGACAGCATCCTGTATGTTACAACGCAGCCCTGTGTCATGTGCGCGAAGCTGGCCATCAACGCAGGTATATCCAAGATCGTTTTCAAGGGAGATTATCCGGACGAGCTTTCCATGGAGCTGCTGAAGGAAGCGGGCGTCCGGGTAGTAAAATACGAAGAGCCTTCCCTTGTCTTTGATCCCGGGATTGTAAAAAGGCCAGAGGTGAAAGATGATAACCATTGAGTATGAGCATCTGGTGGCTTTTTCGGTTGCTCTTATCATTGCTTTCTTTTCCACTCCGATAGCCAGGAGGATTGCCTTACGCGCAGGCGCGGTCAATGTGCCGAGGGATAACACGCGCATGCATAAAAAGCCCATGCCCCTGCTGGGCGGGCTTGCCATTATAGCCGGTTTTGTCATCGCTGTGGTATATGGTTTCGCATCCCGGGACATACCCCAGTTTTTGTTTTTCCTGTCCCGCCCCAAATCCCTCGGTTTGATTTTCGGCGCGCTGGTCATAGTTGTCCTGGGTATTGTGGATGACATAAGGCCATTGAAGGCCGGTGTCAAGTTTGTATTCCAGCTTCTGGCCGCGATCACCGTGGTTGCCACGGGGACCAGGATCACGTCCATAACCCTGCCCTTCGCATCGGGCGCCGATAACGGGATGACCTATATCCTTGGCGAAACCATAGCTTTCATTATTTCCGTATTATGGATCGCAGGGATTACCAATGCCATCAACCTGATCGACGGCCTCGACGGGCTTGCCGCAGGGGTCTCTGGAATTGCGTCGATATCCCTGTTCATCGTCGCGGTCATTCGCAGGGAGGACGACATAGCCCTGGCGGCTGTCGCGCTGGCCGGCGCCATATCCGGTTTTCTCCCCTATAACTTCAACCCCGCCAAAATTTTCATGGGCGATACAGGCGCCACGTTTCTGGGATTTATCCTGGCCACCCTGTCCATCGAGGGCACCATGAAATCGGTTACAGCCCTGGCCCTGGCAATTCCCATCCTGGTGCTGGGCCTTCCGATCTTTGACACCCTGTTTGCCATCCTTAGGCGCATTTCCAACGGAAAGCCCATTGGCCAGCGGGACAGGGGTCATATCCATCACCGGCTGATCGACATGGGGCTGAGCCACAAGATGTCGGTCGTTATCCTGTATATCATCAGCGGCGCCCTGGGTCTTTTATCCATCGTGCTGGTGGATAAGGGCCTGCTGCCTTCGATAATCCTGCTGATACTCATCGTGGTGTTCATGATCGGGGGCGCAAGGAATATACCCGAGATGAACAAGGACATTCCCGCCAATGGACATACAGACAGGGCGGAAAGGAAGGATATGGACGAGGCCGGCCTTGAAGCCGCTCCGGATATCCAACGCCCGGATAATGCCGGGGAAACTTCGGACGATCAAAACGCAACTGATAGCGGTAAAGGACGATCATCATGAAAAAGCTTAAGGTCATGACTGTATTCGGGACACGGCCCGAAGCGATTAAGATGGCGCCGCTGGTTAAAGCCCTTGAGGCCAACCCGGCCATAGAGTCTTCTGTCTGCGTCACGGCGCAGCACAGGGAAATGCTGGACCAGGTCCTGGACATATTCCGGATACGTCCCGATTATGACCTGAATATCATGCAGGAAAGGCAGACCCTTGCGGATATCACCACGAGGGCCCTGAACGGGCTGTATGAAGTGTTTGGGGAGGCGGCCCCCGATATCGTGCTGGTCCACGGCGATACCACAACCACCTTTGCGGCCTCCCTTGCAGCATATTACCTGAAGATAAAGGTGGGGCATGTGGAAGCGGGCCTGAGGACCCACGACAAGTATTACCCCTACCCGGAGGAGATGAACAGGAAACTCACAGGGGCTATTGCCGACCTGCACTTCGCCCCCACCGAATCCAACAGGGACAACCTGCTGAGGGAAGGCATAAACAGGGACCGGATCTATGTTACAGGTAACACGGTGATCGATGCGCTTTCCACAACCGTTTCCAGGGATTTCGTGTTTGGGGACCCTTTCCTGAAGGGTTTTGATTTCGAAGGTAAAAGAGTTATAGCCATGACCGCCCACAGGCGTGAGAATATAGGCAGGCCTTTTGAAGAGATATTTTCAGCCGTCAGGAGGATCGCCGACGAGTATCCCGACATTCACATCGTTTATCCTGTGCATCTGAATCCGCTGGTCAGCGAACCGGCAGAAAGGATTCTTGGGAACCACCCGAGAATCCACCTGATAACCCCGGTAAACGTCCAGGACATGCACAACCTGATGGCGCGTTCCTATATAGTCCTGACCGATTCGGGTGGCTTGCAGGAAGAAGCTCCCGCGCTGGGGAAACCTGTGCTGGTGCTCCGCAACGAAACCGAGAGGCCCGAAGCTGTACGGGCAGGTACGGTCCGCCTGGCCGGCACGCGGTATGAGAGCGTTTACCGGACCACCAAAGAACTGCTTGACAGGGAAGACGTATATTTTAAGATGGCGAAGGCTGTTAATCCATACGGGGACGGCAAGGCATCCCGGCGTATTGTTGAGGGATTGCTCCATGGCCTTGGTCTGTCCGGGTCCAGGCCGGAGGAATTTGCGGCATCATATTGAAACGTCCTGAACCAGGTACCCCGGAGGAATATCCATGGCAGATTTTCTGACCCATATACTGATGTCCGACGATGTTTTGGAAAGAATAGAAAGCCGGAGGGTTCTGGACGGCATCCAGAAGCACAGGACCCTGTACCGGCTTGGCGCCCAGGGGCCGGATCCCCTGTTTTTTTATAACTGCGTTCCCGGCAATGGAAAAGGGCAGCTCAGGGAACTTGGGTTTGCCATGCACAGGCAGCACACAGGCGAGTTTCTGAAGATGGGATTCAGCCGGCTGCAGAAACTGTCATGGGACCAGGAATGGATGGCGCTTGCCGCGTATCTATCCGGCTTTATCTGCCATTTCACCCTTGACAGCATGATCCATCCCTATGTCTATTGGGCGGAAAAAAACTGGATATGGACCATGGACGGTCTCCCTGCCAGGACAACGCACCAGGCTGTCGAGATATCGCTGGACGTGCTTTTCTGGAAGGAAAAACGCATGTCGCCGGCATGCAAGGTTAAGACCCGGAAACTCGTCGATATCGGCAGGCAATGGCCTTCAGGCGTGGAAGAATTCCTGCTGGATGCCTTTAAGAGCATATATCATGTCAGGACCGACAGGAAAGGCCTTAATAAAGTGCTCAGGGATTTTTACAGGGGACATGACCTGCTGTATGATCCCGGAGGATGGAAGAAAACCCTGGTGGGCTGGCTCGATTCCTTTACCGGAGGCGGTATCAGGCCGCCGAAGGTGCCCTATCCCGCCAGGCTTGACGAAACCATCGACTGGGCCAACAGGAAGAAACGGACCTGGACACATCCTTATAAAGAGGACGAAAAGCACAGGGAATCGGTTGAGGAGATACTGAACAAGGCCTCTTTCGAAGCGGCCAACCACATAAACGGGGTCTTTACGGCGATCCTCAGGGGCGAACCCATTGACGGGTTCTTCTCCGACATCAGCTATTACACAGGATTGCCCTGTGACGAATGAGGCATTGTTATAATACGGTCTTTTGCTGTACGCCGTTTTTCCTGAAGCAATGTAATCATTCATTAACTGCTTTCCAAGGAGGAAACCATGCAGGACTATATTGTCAGAGCCCTGGTATCGGGCACGGTCAGCGTATATGCCGGTGTTACCACACAGACGGTGGAGGAGGCCAGGAAAATCCACCATATGAACCCAACCCCCTGCGTCGCCCTGGGCAGGACACTTACGGGGGCGGCCCTCATGTCCCGGACACTGAAGGGCTCGGAGGACACCATAACCATCCAGATAAAGGGTGATGGTCCCATAGGCGGCATTGTTGCGGTGACCGATGCCCATGCCAATGTCAGGGGCTATGTTCACAACCCATTCTTTGACCTGCCCCTTAATGAAAAGGGGAAGTTTGACATAGCCGGGGCCGTGGGCAGGGGCTATCTTAACGTGGTTAAGGATATCGGGCTGAAGGAGCCGTACATCGGCCATGTGGACCTCGTATCGGGAGAGATAGCCGAGGACCTTACCTATTACTACGCTTCCTCGGAGCAGATCCCAACCGCAATGAACCTTGGCGTCCTGGTGGGAAGCGGGGGCCATGTGCTGGCAGCCGGCGGGTTTCTTGTGCAGCTTATGCCCGACACCCCTGAGGACATGGTCTCCTTCCTGGAAGAAAGGATCGGCCGCCTTCCGCCCATAACAAACATGATAGCGGACGGGCTGACACCGGAAAAAATCATTGACTCCCTCTTTCACGGGAAGCCCATCCAGACCCTTGAAACCTGCGGTGTCAGTTACCGGTGCACCTGTTCCCGGGAGAGGATGGAAAGGAACCTCCTTGCCATAGGCAGGAAGGACCTGCTGGAAATAGCCCGCGATAAAAAGGGCGCCGAACTCCACTGTCACTTTTGCAACACCAGGTATACCTTCACTCCCGAGGAGTTTGAGGAACTGATCAGGGACATGAAATAGGGAAGGCCCGCTCTGGCGCCGGAACGATGGAATCTCCGGCCCTGAAAACCGGAGTACTTATATAACCGAAGGATTATGGCAACAATAATAACTGGTTGTTGCCATATTTTTTTATCAAATAATTAGTCAAAAAAAAGAGAATACTAACCAGGCAATCAATAAAAGACAATGGAGGGAGAGTATGAAAAGACGTTTTCTGGCTGCATCGCTGACAGTGTTTCTTGCGCTGGCCGCCATGGGTATCACCGGCGGAAGCGTTCTTAAGGCCGAGGCCGCCCAGACCTTTGAAAGGGTGGATTTCATCAGCGGGGTGGTCATCGCCAACGAGCTCAATATGCGGACAGGACCATCAACGAAGCATTCCATCATACAGGTGCTGAAGAAGAACAAATGGGTCAACGTGCTTTCCAAAATAGGGGACTGGTATGTTGTATATGACCCTGATACCGACAAGGTGGGCTGTGTTGCCAGGCAATACCTGATGGACGGCGAAACCTTCAAGAAGCAGATGGATTCCGGCACACCGGCAACGCCCAAACCTCCCGCGGCCACTCCCGCGCCGAGCCCGTCCGTTCCGAAGACAACCGGCGAACTGTCCCCCGAGGAACAGCAACTCCTTACCCTCATAAACAATGAACGTGCCAAGGGAGGACTTCCCGCCCTCCAGGCCGACATGGAACTTATGAGGGTGGCGCGCACCAAGGCAAACGACATGGTGCAGAACAACTATTTCTCCCATTATTCCCCCACTTACGGCTCGCCCTTTGACATGATGAGGCAGTTCGGAATCTCTTTCAAAGCCGCCGCTGAAAACATAGCCGGAAACTCCACAATACAGGGTGCGGTGTCGGCCTGGATGAACTCATCCGGACATAAGGCCAATATCATGAACGCATCCTATAACTATACCGGGATAGGAATAGCCAGGAGCAACAAGTACGGCTATGTATTCGTGCAGATGTTCATCAAGAAATAATCGTGGGATGACGGCCTTTGACTGTGCCATAATGCCGCTGGACGGGGCGGAAAGGGAATGCAGCTGAACAAACGGTAAAATAGAGGTGAGAAAAAAGTTTTGCGGTGTATATTTTAATCCCCTTAGGACAGAATAATCCTCGGAGGTGGAATTAATGAGTAAAGACAAGCAAAAAGCCATTTGCGACAACGAGTTGAACAGGCAGAACAATAAAGCCAACAACAATAACAACAATAAGAACAGGAACACTCAGAACAATAAAGACCAATAGGTGATTTCGGACAAAAGGCAGGAACCGGCAGGTTCCTGTTTTTTACGCCTTCCCGGTCATAAAAAGGATTTGCTGACGCCTTTTCCACACTATCCACATATTATCAACAGCTTGTTTCCGGTGTTGATAACCCATGTGGAATGAGTGGAAAATAAAGTGATTTATATGTGCCATCAAGGGTAAATTTATAGTATGAAAACACAGGAAGGAGAGTTCTTATGAAATTCATTGTCAGCAGAAAAAATCCCAATGTTTCCGACAAAGTGATCGAGAAGGCCAAAAAGAAGATCGGCAAGTTTGAAAAGTTTTTCAGGCCGGAGACAGAAGCCCATCTCACGTTTAATATAGAAAAAGAGCGCTGTATATTCGAGGTAACCATCCACTCCAAGGGGACAATCATCCGTGCTGAAGAAAGTTCCGAGGACATGTACGCCTCTATTGACCTGGCCGTGGAGAAGCTGGAAAGGCAGATCCGCAAGCACAAGACCAGGCTGGGCAAAAAGATCCGCCAGGAGGCCATGGTTCCTGAGAACTATGAACTGGACGAGCAGATTGAAGAGGATGAGGATTTCAAGGTGGTGAAGACCAAGCGCTTCCCCTTAAAGCCCATGTCCCTTGAAGAAGCCATTCTGCAGATGGATCTGCTTGGACATTCCTTCTTCGTTTTCACCAATGCCGAAACTGAAAATGTCAATGTCGTGTATAAAAGGAAGGACGGGAAATACGGTCTTATCGAGCCGGAAGAATAATACAGCCGTTATTTGCGCAAACAAGGTATAGGCACGCCCTCTTCATGATAGGATATATCATGGAGAGGGGTGTTTTGCATTGGCCTATAAAAAAGGGGTTTTGACCGAAAGCGATATAAGGGTGTTGGATAACTATTCAAAAAAGAACCATTCAGACCTGGTCCGGGAAACGGATCCGGATAAAAACGCCGGAAACCGGAAGAACCGGCAGGAGCCTGATGCAAAAACATGAAAACAGGCGGAGAGTAAGGCTTTCCAAAAACCGGCCGGATAGTGAAAATTCATTGTTTAAAATAGCAAATTATTGGTATCTATTATTTAAGATGCGACGTTCTTGTCCTCCTATTATATATAGTGTTTGAATTCAGTTCACATGAGCTGGGGGCACGAGTTTAGGAATCATTAACATAATTTTTTTAACCAGTGCTCTTTTTTTGTGGGCAATAGCATAAGCTATTGGCTGGAAGGAGAAATACTATGCACTTGAGGGATTGTGCCGGCGGCGTGGTTTTCCATGAGGAGAATGTCTTTCTCTTCAAGAATGAGAAAAACGAATGGGTCATGCCAAAGGGGCTTATAAAGAACGGAGAGAATCCCCAGGATGCGGCTTTGCGCCGGGTATTCGAAGAAACTGGCATAACGGCTGAGATTGTTGAGCATGCAGGCCAGACCTACTATGAGTTCTACTCGATAACGAGGCAGATGCCTGTATGCAACAGGATTGCCTGGTATGTGATGAAGACCGGTTCGGAAGAGTTCAGGGTGTCCGAACCCGACAAGTATACCGATGGTGGCTTTTTCCCGATTCTTGACGCTATCGAGCGGATTACATACAGCCAGGACAAGTCGCTGCTTGTCAACTCATACAGGAAATACTGCCGGATAACCGGCAGGCTGCCCAAGTACTGAAGGCCCGTCAGGCCGGCGAACTTGTAAGATGGCGGCAAAATCTGATACAATCAAGGATGGCGTTAAGTCATCCTTTTTTATTTGAAGTACGTCGCCTAAAACAGCGGGACATCGGGCAGGATCCCATGGCCCGAAAAACCGATCCAGGGGACAATATGCTGAAAGAATACAGGACAGTATTCCAGGAAGGTCATTATGTATACGAAGAGAAAAGATCACGCTTTATCGCAAGGGTGCTCCCGGTATTAAGCGAGGAAGAGGCTATCGGGTTTATCAACCGGATCAGGTCCGAATGCAGGGATGCCGCCCATAATTGCTATGCCTATTATGTTGAGGGCGAAGCCGCCTACCAGCGCTACAGCGATGACGGGGAGCCGGCCGGTACGGCGGGACTGCCAATACTTGAGGTAATAAGGAAAAGACAACTGGTGAACGTAGCCATAGTTGTAACCCGCTATTTCGGAGGCATACTGCTGGGGGCCGGAGGCCTGGTCCGGGCTTACGGCAAGGCTGCTGCCGGAGGGGTCCAGGGTGCCCGGGAGGTAACGGTGAGGACTTGTGTGGAGGCACGAATTGACGTAGAATATCATTTGTCCGGAAAGCTCCGGAATATGCTGATGAGCGAAGGGTTCACACTGGCCGGCGCCGATTATTCCCATCTGGTTGCCTTTACCGTATTGCTCCCGGAAAACCAAAAAGCCAAACTTGAGGAGAAGGTCAACGACATCACGGGCGGCAGGGCTTCCCTGGAATATGCAGGCGAAAGGCTGGTCAAGACCGATGATTCGGGTAATATACTGGAAATCTGCCAGATCACACAATCGTGACGGGGAGTGAAAACTATGTCAGGACATTCAAAATGGGCCAATATCAAGCATAAAAAAAGCAAAACTGATGCCATGAAAGGCAAGATGTTTACGAAAATCGGCAGGGAGATAGCCATCGCCGTCAAAAACGGCGGTCCCGATCCTGTCGCGAATTCAAGGCTGAGGGATGTCATAGCCAAGGCAAAAGCCTGCAACATGCCCAACGATTCTATTATGAGAAGCATCAAAAAGGCCTCGGGAGAAGGGGACGGGACAAATTACGAAGCCATCAGGTATGAGGGTTACGGACCTGCCGGTGTCGCCGTTATCGTGGAAACCCTGACCGATAACCGGAACCGTACAGCGGGCGATATCAGGCACCTGTTCGACAAGTATGGCGGCAACCTGGGAGCTACCGGCTGTGTCAGCTTCATGTTCGACCAGAAGGGACAGATCATCATTGAAAGAAAGGACAGGGATGAGGACGAGATGATGATGATAGCCCTGGAAGCCGGAGCTTCTGATTTCCAGGCCGAAGAGGAATACTTCGAGATACTTACCGAACCTGGAGATTTTACCGCCGTCCGGGAGAAACTGGAGGCAGCCGGCCTGGAATTCGATTCGGCGGAGATTGCCATGATCCCGCAGACATACAGCAAGCTTACCAACCCGGAAGACATTGAAAAAATGGAGAAGTTGCTTGACAGGCTTGAAGACCATGACGATGTCCAGAATATATGGCATAACTGGGACCAGGATTGAGGAGAGAGGAGTATGATCGAAGCAAAAAGCGGCTTGCGCCTTGAGGCAAATGAAATACGGAAGATACTGCCGCACCGTTATCCTTTTTTGCTGCTGGACAGGATTATTGACATACAGCTTCCCAGGGAGGATGCTACGCAGATTGAGCCTGGGATGAAGGTTTTGGGCATCAAGAATGTATCTTTCGACGAACCCTTTTTCCAGGGCCATTTTCCCGAAAACCCCATCATGCCCGGCGTCCTGATCGTGGAAGCCCTTGCCCAGTGCGCCTGCTGCGGCGGCCTGATCCTGAAGGAAAACCAGGGAAAGCTGGGGCTTTTCACCGGGATCGACGACATGAAGTTCAGAAGACAGGTAACTCCCGGCGATGTGCTGGAGTTGTATGTTGAGTTCACCGCCTTCCGGCGTGGCATGGGCAAAGCCTTTGCCAGGGCGACCGTGGACGGGCAGGTTGCCGCCGAAGGGATGCTCAAATTCGCCATCGTATCCCCTGAGTAAAGGCCGGTCAGCATCAGCGCCGGAATGGAAGCTATATGGCCATCTTTGCTATATCCGACCTCCATCTGTCCCTTGGAACCAATAAACCCATGGATGTATTCGGGGACAAGTGGAAAAACCATGTACAGAGGCTTGAGCAAAACTGGAGCCAGGTTGTTGGGAAGGACGATGTCGTCCTGGTGCCGGGAGACATATCCTGGGGAATCAACCTGGATGAAGCCCTGCCTGATTTCGGCTTTATCGAATCGCTTCCAGGGATAAAGATCATCTCAAAGGGCAACCATGATTACTGGTGGAGCACCCGCCGCAAGTTCCGGGCCTTCCTGGACTCCAACGGGTTTGTAACCATCAGCATGCTCCATAATAACGCCTACCGCTTTGGCGGATATACCATCTGCGGATCAAGGGGATGGATCGACCCGGGGGATCCTGGTTTCGGAGATGAGGACAGGAAGATCTTTTCCAGGGAGATGGAGCGGCTGCGGCTATCCCTTGAGGAGGGCAAGCGGCTTGGAGGGGAGATAATAGCCATGCTTCACTATCCGCCCTTTGATCCCGGGCATCGTACAAATGATTTTGCCGGATTGCTTAAAAAGTACGATGTCAGGGTATGCATCTATGGGCATATCCATGGCAGGTGGGAAGAAAGCTGGCGGAATGAGACGGTGGATGGGATACGCTATTTGCTGGTTTCAGCAGACTTTTTGTCATTCCGGCCAATGCCCGTAGCCTGGTAGAATGAAGGAGAACGCCTTAGGGGACAAATAATGCAGAAAAGGTTTCGCACAGGCCGTACCTGTGCTATAATATAATGGTTTATTCTTCAAGTTAACATACAGGAGGATATGAAACATAATGAACGTAAAGATTGAAAAACCCGAAAAAAATGTTGTCAAACTGGAGATCACGGTCGACAGCCAGGTATTTGAAGAATGCATGGACAAGGCATTTAACCGGAATAAACACAAGTTCAACATTCCCGGCTTCCGCAAGGGAAAGGCGCCGCGCAGCATAGTGGAACGCTATTACGGCGAACAGGTGCTCTATGAAGATGCCATCAATTTCGCCTGCGGCGACGCCTATAACAAGGCAATAGATGATAATGGCCTGGAACCCGTTGACAGGCCTGAGATAGATATCATCCAGATAGGCAGCGGACAGGACCTTATATTCACCGCCACAGTAACCGTCAAGCCCGAGGTTGAGCTGGGCGAGTACAAGGGACTCGAGGTGGAGAAGGAAGAAGTGAAGGTAACCGAAGAGGATGTACTTGCCGAACTCAACAGGGTTGCCGAACGGAATGCGAAGCTCATTTCAGTTGAGGACAGGCCTGTACAGAATGGCGATATAGTGAACCTGGACTATGAGGGAAGCATTGACGGTGTACCCTTTGAAGGGGGAGCCGCCAAGGGCCGCAACCTCGAGGTCGGGTCCGGCGCCTTCATCCCCGGGTTTGAAGAGCAGATGGTCGGGCTGAACCTGAATGAGGAGAAGGAAATCAGCGTTAAGTTCCCCGAGGATTACCACAGCAAGGACGTGGCCGGGAAGGAAGCCGTGTTCAAGGTGAAGATCAACGAGATCAAGTACAGGCAGATTCCCGAGATCAACGATGAATTCGCCAGTGATGTCAGCGAGTTTGAAACCCTTGAGGAATACAAGCAGGACATCCTGAAGAACCTGACCCGGAAAGCCCAGGAAGCCGCCGACAGGAAGTTCGAGAATGCTGTTGTCGCCAAGGCCGCGGAGAACGCCTCTTGCGATATCCCGGACGTTATGGTGGAAAGCCGTCTTAACGAGATGATGCGCCAGTTTGACATGACTCTCCGCTACCAGGGGCTGGACCTGCCCAGCTATTTGCAAATCATGGGCATGGATGCGGAAAAGTTCCGCGATGAATACCGCGAGTCCGCCCTGAAGGATGTCAAGGCGCAGCTTGTCCTGGAAAAGATAGCAAAGACCGAAGGAATTGAGGCGACTGACGAAGAATATGCCCAGGAACTCGAAAAGATGGCCGAACAGTACCGCCAGCCGGTGGAGGAAATGAAGAAACATTTACATGAAGACGATATAGAATATATTAAGAATTCCATTATCACCAGGAAGACCGTTGCCATGCTTGTGGAAAACGCGAAGGCGTAAGTGCGGGAAATCCGTTTAAAGTGGTTTTATGGTGGAATTATATAATCAAGTGCAAACAAAGGAGGCGTAAATCATGTCGCTGGTACCTATTGTAATAGAGCAAAGCAGCAGAGGCGAAAGATCCTACGATATATATTCCAGGTTATTGAAAGACAGGATTATCCTTTTGAGCGACGAGATCAACGATGTAACTGCAAGCCTCGTGGTTGCGCAGATGCTGTTCCTGGCCGCTGAGGATCCCGAGAAGGATATCCAGCTCTATATCAACAGCCCGGGAGGATCCATTACGGCCGGCATGGCCATATACGACACCATGCAGCATGTAAGGCCTGATGTTTCAACCATCTGCGTAGGCATGGCCGCCAGTATGGGAGCATTTCTTTTAGCTTCGGGGACCAAGGGCAAGCGCTATGCTCTCCCCAACAGCACCATCATGATCCATCAGCCCATAGGCGGTGCCAGAGGCCAGGCTACCGACATCAAGATCCACGCCGAATGGATTATCAGGATGAAGAACCATTTAAACAGGCTCCTTGCCGAAAAGACAGGGCAGCCGCTTTCCAAGATTGAGATAGATGTGGAAAGGGATTATTTCATGAGTGCCCAGGAGGCCAAGGATTATGGTTTGATAGACCAGGTGATGGAACCACGAGTGGCGGGGTGATACTATGGCACGATATGATGATAAAAAACAGGTTAAATGTTCTTTTTGCGGCAAGACCCAGGATCAGGTAAACCGTATCGTTGCCGGCCCCGGAGTTTATATTTGCAATGAATGTATTGAATTGTGCTCTGAGATAATCGAAGAGGAGTTTGAGGATGCCCGTGTAGAGCAGCAGCTTGACGAGGTGCTCAAACCACAGGAGATCAAGAGTATCCTTGATGAATATGTAATCGGTCAGGAAAAGCCAAAGCGCACCCTGGCCGTTGCAGTCTATAACCATTACAAGAGGATACGCGCGGAGTTCAGCCGCAGCGACGTAGAGATCCAGAAAAGCAATATTCTGCTGATCGGGCCCACCGGCTGCGGCAAGACCTACCTGGCCCAGACACTGGCCAAGATATTGAACGTGCCCTTCGCCATCGCCGATGCCACATCCCTGACCGAAGCCGGGTATGTGGGCGAAGACGTAGAGAATATCCTTCTGAAGCTGATCCAGGCCGCGGATTATGACATCGAGCGGGCGGAAAGGGGCATCATCTACATCGATGAAGTGGACAAGATCGCCAGGAAATCCGACAACCCATCCATCACAAGGGATGTCAGCGGCGAGGGTGTCCAGCAGGCCTTGCTGAAAATCCTGGAAGGGACCATTGCGTCGGTTCCGCCCCAGGGCGGCCGCAAGCATCCGCACCAGGAATTCATCCAGCTCGATACCACCAATATACTCTTCATCTGCGGCGGAGCCTTTGACGGGCTGGAGAAGATAATCCAGAACAGGATAGGCCAGAAGACGCTGGGCTTTGGAGCCGAACTGGAAAACAGGAGCAGCAGGGAAATCAGCGATATACTTGAGAAGGTAAGCCCGCAGGACCTGCTGAAATACGGCCTGATACCCGAGTTCGTCGGCAGGCTGCCTGTAACCGTCGCCTTAAGCCCACTGGACAGATCGGCCCTGATCGATATCCTCACAAAACCCAGGAATGCGCTTGTCAAGCAATACCAGAGGTTGTTCGAAATGGACGGCGTGGAGCTGGAAGTGGATGACGGGGCCCTGGAAGCCATCGCGGACAAGGCCCTTGAACGCAAGATCGGCGCCAGGGGACTGAGGGCTATCTTTGAAGAGATCATGCTGGATGTGATGTATGAAATACCCTCCATGGACAATGTGGAAAAGTGCATCATAACCAGGGATACGGTTGTCAATAACGAGACGCCGCTGATGATATACGGGGAGCAGAAAAAAGCGCTGCCCCCCGTGAAAAAGAAAAAGAGGAGCGAGATCGATTCCGCGTCATGAATACACAGGCCGCCTGATA
>JAAXZX010000072.1 GCA_012719645.1 Clostridiaceae bacterium | reverse complement strand
CCGGAATAACCGTACAGTACTCTGTTACTCCGGAAGAAAACTACTTCGACAAGCTGACCACCGCTCTGAACAGCCGTTCCGGCAATCCTGACATCTTCATGACAGGCGCCTACCAGGTTTGGGAGTATGCTCCGGCCGGCTATATTGAACCTCTGGAAAACTACATCAACGATCCTAACAAGACATCTGCCGACTACAATTTCAACGACTTCTATCCTTCAATCGTGGGAACCCTCCGCTGGGATCTTATTCCTGGCCACAAGGTGGGCACTGGTTCACAGTGGGCAATCCCCATGGGCTATGAGATCAACAACCTGGCTTACAACAAGAGAGTATTCGACCAGCTGGGCCTTAAGCCTCCGACGACCACCGATGAACTGCTTGAAGTCGCAACCAAGCTTCAGGAATTCAACGGACCTGGCAGCTACGGCATAGCTCTTCGCGGTACAAGGAACTGGGCTACAATCCATCCCGGTTACATGTCGCTGTTTGCTACATGGGGCGCACAGGACTTCGCAATCGAAAACGGCAAGCTTGTATGTAAGCTGGATTCACCCGAGGCTATTGCCATGACCGATTACTGGGTGAAGCTGATTAAAGCCGGCGGATCTCCCCAGTGGTCAACCTACACCTGGTACCAGGCCGGTGCGGACCTCGGCGCAGGAAAAGCCGCCATGCTGTTCGACGCGACCTGTAACGGATACTTCCAGAATCCGGAAGGTGCTTCTGCCGAAGCAGGCAACCTCGCATGGGTTGACGTTCCCCTGCCTCCTGGAAAGACCGAGTCCTACTCCAACGTGTGGGTATGGTCTCTGGCTATGAACTCCGCTTCCAAGAATAAGGACGCTGCCTGGTACTTCATCCAGTACTTCACCAGCCCTGAGTTCATGCTCTGGTCCGGTACCGACGGCAACTGCGTTGACGCTCCGCGTGCATCGGTTGCTGAGAGTGCCAAGTACAAGGAAGTTGTAGGCAAGGCTTACGGCTACCTGGAAGCTCTTGATAAGGGTCTCCCCAACGCCACCATTCAGTTTACACCGCAGCCCTACTTCTTTGAAACCACAACTGAATGGGCAGCTACCCTGCAGGATCTGGTTGGCGGCAAGTACTCATCCACCGAGGAAGCCATGAGACAGCTCACCGAGAAACTGAATCGTATTGTTGCGGACATCGAGGTTGAATAATACGAGGATTTCTTATTGCGAGACATAGATGCAAGGCTGGGGGTTTATACCCCCCGCCTGCATCACCAAATCAAAGGAGAGACGAGGAATTTGAATGTTACAGTTTTTGAGGGATGAGGTTATTGAGTTTTATTAATGTCCCCGGTTCCCTTTTCAACGAATTCTCGCAATATGCTTCCGCCTGCAGCAGTTCGGTTCCCGTATCGGCATCAGGCTGTAAGGATGAGTCAGCCAGATTATAAAGATTATCTGTCAGTCTGCGGATGACGGACAGATCCAAACATATTCCCCATAAACGAGAGCATTAGCAAAGCTCAATAGCTTCAACCCGATACATTGTAAATCTGAATTTTACAAAGTCTGGTTCAGTATACCCCAAAACCTCGGAAGAAACTGGATTGAGGAGGCAAAAAGATGGCTTTCAACATAAAAGGCAAACAACCTAAAGGCGCGGCCAAAAATGATCTCAATACGGTTCCATGGCTTACGAAGGCAAGACCCTACCTGATCATGGCGCCGTCCTTGCTGATCACAATCGGTATTCTTATACCTTTTGGGATGGCGATATTCTATTCATTGACAAACTATTCCTTCAGGCTGCCAAACTACAAGTTTATATGGTTCCGCAACTGGATCAACATGTTCACCGACAAGGCTTTCTGGCACGCCGTCTGGGTTACCGTGCGCTTCGCGTTCTTCGCAACGGTTTTCGAGATGCTGCTGGGACTTGGAATCGCGCTGCTGCTCGGCAACACCGAGAACAGGTTCACAAAGATCCTGAGGGTTGTGCTTACCTTCCCTCTCATGGTCGCTCCCGTTATCGGCACCATCATATGGCAGCTCATGACCAACAATGCCGTGGGTATCCTGGAAAAATTCCTGAACCTGTTCGGGATTTACAACTTTCCCTGGGCCGCTTCACATGCCACGGCGATGTTCACGGCAGTCCTGATCGACTTGTGGGTTTATTGTCCATTTGTCATCATACTCATACTTGCGGGCATCCAGTCACTTCCCAAGTCGCCCTTTGAATCCGCGAAGATTGACGGCGGAAGCGCCTGGTTTACGTTCAGGAACCTGACCCTGCCCATGATCAAACCCTGCATCTACATCGCGCTGCTGTTCCGCCTCATGGCATCCCTGCAGGAATTCTCGATTATTTTCGCCCTTACAAAGGGAGGCCCTGGAGACACCCTGATGAACCTGTCGGTAACAGCGTATAACACTGGCTTTGCATTCCAGAAATTCGGCTCCTCGCTGCCATATATACTGGTGCTCTGGTTCATTGTCAACCTGGTGGCCAAGCAGATTGTCAAGCGCTGGATGCAATCACAGAAGGCAGCAAGCGGCAGGGACGCTGCAGCAGAAGAAGGAGGTAAATCATGAAACGGAAGAGAATAGTCAGCAATGCGGTAAAGAACGGCCTTCTGGCACTATATGCCCTGTTCGCGCTGTTCCCGCTGTTCTGGATGGTACTGATATCCTTCAAGTCGGACGCGCAGATGTTCAACACCACATTCATTTTTAATCCCACACTGGAGAACTACGACGCGGTGCTGCTCCGCACCGATTACTTCAAGTACTTTATCGACAGCATCATTGTATCGGTCATAGCGGTTTTAATTTCGGTGCTGGCCGGAGTTCCGGCCGCATATGCCCTGGCCCGTTATGATTTCAAGAAGAAGGAAAATCTGGCATTTACCATACTGTCATTCAGGTTTGCACCTGAGATCCTGGTGGTACTTCCGCTGTTCATGATCTACCAGAAGATCGGCCTGTATGATACATACTTCGGCCTGATATGGGTGTACCAGCTCATAACCATGCCACTGCTCATATGGGTTATCCGCGGGTACTTTGAGGATATTTCGGTTGAAATCGAGCACGCGGCTCAGGTGGACGGCTACTCCTGGTGGCAGGTCTTCCTGAAGAGGCTGCTTCCCCTTATAAAACCCGGACTTGTTTCCGCGAGCCTCCTGGCCTTCATATTTGCATGGAACAACTTCACGTTCCCTCTTATGCTGAGCGGAACGTATGTTGAAACCATTACGGTTGCTTCGCTTAAATACATTGCGTCCGACACGGTGCATTACGGGCAGATGGCTGTTGCGGCAACGGTTTCGGCTCTGCCGGCCGTCATATTCGCACTGCTGATTCAGAAACATCTGGTACGCGGCCTGAGTTTTGGCGCGGTGAAGGGATAAGGTGAGAAAATGGCAAAGATTGAAGTTGTTAATGTTACCAAGCGATTCGGCAAGTTTACCGCTCTAAAGAATATAAACCTTGAAATAAAGGATAATGAGTTCTTTGTACTGTTCGGGCCGGCGGGCGCCGGGAAGACGACACTCCTGAACAATGTTGCCGGCATACAGATACCGGAAGAAGGACTGATCAGGTTCAACGGCGAGATCATGAACAGGATAGATCCTGCCCATCGCAATGTGGCCATGGTGTTTGAGAACTATGCCCTGTACCCGAACCTGACGGTTTATGAAAACATCGCGTCTCCGCTGCGCAGCCCGCTGTATAAGAAGGATAACGCCACCATTAACAGGGAGGTCCATCGGGTCGCTGAACTTTTGAGGATCGATCATTTGCTGGAAAGGCTGCCAAGCCAGATAAGCAACGGCCAGAAGCAGCGTGTGGCAATAGGCCGTGCATTGGTCAGGGATCCCAACGTATTCCTGATGGATGAGCCCCTTGCTCACCTGGATGCCAAGCTGCGCCACTATATGCGCAGTGAGCTGAAGGAGATGCAATCCAGCTTCAACACCACCTGTATCTATGTAACCCATGACTTCCTTGAGGCGGTGAGCCTGGGCGACAGGATTGCCATCATAAACGAGGGAAGCATAATCCAGGTGGGAACCCGTGAGGAAGTCTACTACACCCCGTGCAACGAGTTTGTGGCAGCCCTCGTGGGTGAACCCGAGATTAACCTGGTGGATGGCAGGCTGTTTGTCGATAACGGCAAATACTACGTTGAAACATTGGAAAAGGGCTACCTCCTGCCGCTGCCTGAAAGCTCCGGGATCGTCAGGAAGCTGGTTGATTCAGAGGTAACCGAGTACCATATCGGTTTCAGGCCCAACAACATCAAATACACCTTTGAAAAGAAGGACGGCCTGATACGCGGAACGGTGTACGGCTTTGAGTCCATCGGCAACAAGGCCGTTCTGATAGCCAAGGTCGGAGAGAAATATATCCGGATGATCGCCCCCAATGATCTGAAGGTCAAGCTGGACCAGGCGGTTTATGTGGAACTGCCCATCCATAAAGCCATATTCTTCGACGCACAAACCACCAACTTTATAGGCACCTCTGATGAGGCCGCCATATACAGGCTTGTGCAAGAGCAGCTGAGCAAGGGGGTGCAATAATGTCAAAACTTATCATAAAGAACCTGTACAAGCGTTATGAAAACAAAGGAAAGAAGAAGACCCAGCCGAATGATTTTGCTGTCAATAACTTGTCACTGGAATGCGAGGACGGCGAATTCATAGGCATACTGGGTCCGTCCGGCTGCGGCAAGACAACCACGCTCCGCATGATAGCAGGGCTCGAGGACATTACCGCGGGTGATATCTTCATCGGAGACCAAAGGATCAACGATCTTCATCCGAAGGACCGCAATATCGGGCTCGCCTTCGAGGACTATGCCCTCTATCCGCCGCTGACGGTCTATGACAACATAGCTTTCAACCTGAAGGCCAAGGGCGTGCCCGCAGACCAGATAAAGGAACGGGTCATGGAAATAGCCCCGCTGCTTAAGGTGGAAGACCTGCTGGACAAGATGCCCATATCGCTTTCAGGCGGTCAGAAGCAGCGCGTGAACATCGCCCGCGCCATTGTGCGCCGTCCCGGTCTGCTGCTTTTGGACGAGCCTCTTTCCCACCTGGACGGAAAGATGCGCCAGGCCCTCAGGACAGAGATTAAGAGGCTCCATAACGAGATAAGATGCACGACGGTTTATGTTACCCATGACCAGCTTGAAGCCATGTCCCTGGCTGACCGCATAGCGATAATGAATCTCGGTGTGCTCCAGCAGTTCGGTACTCCCATGGAGGTTTACGATGACCCGGCCAATGAATTCGTTGCCGGATTTATCGGGGAGCCGCCCATGAACCTGCTGAAGACCACCATTATCCATCACGATGGCGATTACTACTTCACATTCGAGAACAGCGACCTGCGCATTCTCGCGCCCAGGAGGTATTATGACCTGCTCAGTGACGGCATGCAGGTCAAGATGGGCGTTCGTCCGACTGACATCTTTGTGGGCGGCCCGGATTCAAAGGGAACGCCGGTAAAGGTAGCGGTGTTCGAAGACCTCTGCAGCGAGAGAAGGATCGGTGTCAGGGTTGGCGATGAGCTTGTCATGCTGATCACGGAGGATGACACGCGTTACAGGCAGGGCGAGATGATTAAGCTTGAGGTCAACGGGGAGAAGACCCACCTGTTCGATCTGCAGACCGGCAATAGAATAAGACCCAATAAATGAAACGGAGGTATGAAGAATGAGCAACATTCCAGAAAAGATGAAGGCATTGGTAGCCTATGCACCTGGCGATTATCGCCTTGAAATGGTTCCCACACCCCGCGCCACAGGTGACGAAGTCATCCTGAAGGTCGAAGGCTGCGGCGTTTGCGCCGGCGATGTGAAATCCTACCACGGCGCTCCCAGGTTCTGGGGCGGCGAAGGCAATCCGTCTTACATCAAGGCGCCCGTGATTCCGGGACATGAGTTTGTAGGCATTGTTGTGGAAGTCGGCCCGGACCAGAAGGAGTTTAAGGTGGGCGACCGCCTTGTTTCCGACCAGATCGTTCCCTGCTGGGAATGCAAGTTCTGCAAGACAGGCCGTTACTGGATGTGCCAGAAGCATGACGTTTACGGATTCCAGAACAACGTCAACGGCGGTATGGCAGAGTATATGCGTTTGCCTCACGGATCACTCAAATACAGGGTTCCGAAGGACCTGCCCATAGAGAAAGCACTGCTCATCGAGCCCTTCGCATGTTCGAAGCACTGCGTGGACAGGGCCAATATCAGCAACGAGGATTTTGTAGTCCTGTCCGGTGCGGGGACCCTGGGCCTTGGCATGGTAGGCGCCATCCGCAAGCGCAATCCGGCTACCCTGGTTGTTCTTGACATGAACAATCTCCGCCTGGCGAAGGCGAAGGAATTCGGAGCCGATATCGTGCTTAATCCGCGCGAGGTGGATGTAGTTGCAAAGATAATGGAGATGACCGACGGATACGGATGCGACATCTACATAGAAGCGACCGGACATCCCTCCAGCGTCAAGCAGGGCCTGGAAATGATCCGCAAGATGGGTACTTTCGTTGAGTTCTCCGTATTCGGCGAACTGACAACAGTTGACTGGAGTATTATCTCCGACACGAAGGAACTGGACCTTTTCGGCGCGCACCTGAGCCCGTACTGCTATGAGCCGGTTATCAAATGGATCGCCGATGGTTCGCTTCCCACCGAGGGCGTTGTAACCCATAAGTTCAGCCTTGACGACTGGAAGAAAGCTTTTGAAATTGCCGGAAGCGGTGCTGACAACTCCATCAAGGTTGCCATCATCCCTGGCATGTAACTCATGATAGAAATTTGGGGGGGTTAAAATGTTTTCCATAGCTATAGGATGCGATGAGGCGGGCTGCGCATTCCGCGACGCCATAAAGGAAATGCTAATCCAGAAGGGATATGAAGTAGAAGACTTCGGAACATTTGACGACAAGCCTGTGCTGTATCCAGACATAGCAGTAGCAGTAGCAGAGTCGATAAAGGAAGGGAAGCACGACAGGGGGATCCTGATCTGCGGCACCGGGATAGGCATGGCCATAACTGCCAACAAGGTTCCTGGCATAAGGGCGGCCGTATGCCATGATCCCTTCAGCACAGCACGGTCCAGGAAGAGCAACGATGTGCAGATCATGTGCATGGGCGCCCGCATCATCGCTCCTCAGCTAGGGAAAATGCTGGTGGAACAATGGCTGGAATGTGATTTTGAAGGCGGAGGCTCGGCTCCCAAGGTAAAGCGCATCATGGAATACGAGAGCCAATTCCATCAAAAATAAAAGATATGCGGAAAGCGAGGGAGAGCAATATGCAGAGGATCATAAACAAGCCCGACATGGTGGTAGAGGATATGCTCAAGGGCTTTGTGAAGGCCCATGAGGATATCGTGACAGCGACCTCCAATCCCAGGGTCTTAAAGTACAAGGACGCACCCATCAAGGACAAGGTAGGCGTGGTGACAGGCGGCGGATCTGGCCATAAGCCTGCATTCATCGGATATATCGGAAAGAACATGGTGGATGCGGTGGCTGTGGGAGAAGTGTTCTCGTCACCGACAGCCCAGGCGTTTTATGACGCGTTCAGGGAAGCCGATTCGGGAAAGGGCGTGGCCTGCCTGTACGGCAATTACGCTGGCGACAACATGAATGTGAAGATGGCCGTCGAGCTTGCCGCGGACGACGGGATAGAGGTTAAGACCGTTGTGGCAAACGACGATGTGGCATCGGCGCCTAAGGAAGAGCGCCACAAGAGAAGAGGCGTGGCCGGTGAAGTCCTCATGTGGAAGATCGGCGGCGCTAAGGCAGCCCTGGGCGGAAGCCTGGACGAGGTGATCGCGGCGGCGCAGAAGGCCATAGACAACACGCGCTCGGTGGGAATAGGGCTTACGCCATGCACCATACCGGCTGTTGGACATCCGAACTTCGAAATCAAGCCGGGGACCATGGAAGTGGGAATCGGCCATCACGGCGAGCCGGGTGTTGAGGTGTGCGAGCTTAAGAGCGCGAAGGAAATGGCGAAGATGATGGTGGATATCGTGGTTCCCGACCTGCCTTTCTTTGAAGGAGACGAGGTGGCCGTGATCATATCGGGCCTCGGCGCGACGCCCGTCATGGAACTGTATATCCTGTACGATGAAATAGAGAATTTACTTGCCGGGAAAGGCATCCGAGTCTACAGGGCATTTGCAGGAAACTATTTCACATCCCTCGAGATGATGGGCGCCACGTTCACCGCCATGAAGCTTGACGACGAACTCAAGCAGCTCCTTGACCTGGAAGCCAACTCCATGGGGCTCAAGGTATTCGGCAGGTAAGGAAAGGAAGCGGGCATATGGAAAAATTCCTGAACAAAGACGGAAAAGTGATCGTCATGAACCTGGTGAAGACCATCCAGGAAAACAAGGATTACCTGAGTGAAGTGGACGGTCTCATCGGGGACGGTGATCACGGGATCAACATGAACAAGGGCTTCACGATCTGCGGCGAACGGCTGAAGGACATCGACGCGAACCTTTCCGAATCCCTTAAGACATTGGGGAGAGTGCTTCTCACCGAGATAGGCGGCTCCATGGGCCCCCTGTACGGCACTTTCTTCAACAGGATGGCAAGAAAGTGCAAGGACGCTGAGGAGATAGACAAGGCCGTATTCAGGGATATGCTCAACGAAGCCCTTGCGGGGGTATCGGAGCTTGGCAATGCCAAGGTGGGGGACAAGACCCTGATGGATGTGCTCATCCCTGCTGCTGAAGCCTACAACAAGGCCATTGACGGCGGAAAGAGCTTTCCGGAAGCGCTTGAAGACCTGAAAGCTGCCGCGAAAGCCGGCATGGAATCCACCAGGGACCTGGTG
>JAAXZX010000071.1 GCA_012719645.1 Clostridiaceae bacterium | reverse complement strand
TTGGATGCCGTGCCCGGAGAAGCTTCCGCTGCTCCGAAAAACGCGGTGAAGACTGTCCCCGCTGGGAGTGTCAATACCAGCGCCAGCCCTGCAAAAGAAGTAACCGTGGATGAAGAATCCAGGAACGAGTGGCAGGTCAGCCCGAATTTTCTCGAGAAGGCCATTGAGAAGGCCAACAAGTCCATGGTCTTCAGGAACCGTTACCTGGAATTCAGGATCCACGAAAAGACAAATGAGATAATTGTCAGGGTCATAGACAGCGAAACAAAAGAAGTGATCAGGGAAATACCTTCCGAAAAGATACTGGACATGTTTGCCAGTATGCTGGAGTTGGCCGGACTGCTTGTTGATGAAAGAAGGTGAGCTGTTTATGAACTCCATATCAGGGTTTACTTCAACCTTGAGGCTCACGGGCCTGTCGGGGTTTGATACCGAGACCATCGTCCAGGAACTCATGAAGGCTGAAAGAATACCCCTTGACAGCCTGTACCAAAAACGCACGCTGATTGAATGGAAGCGCGATGCCTACCGCGAGGTTATAAACAAACTCAGGGGGCTTAAGAGCACGTTTTTCGACATTGTAAACCGCTCGTCCTATATCCTCTCAGCCAATGCCGTCAAGGTGATGACCGCCCGGACAAGCAGCAACAAGTATCTTGACGTATCGGCCGGTTCCGGCGCGCAGGCTGGATCCTACCAGGTGAAGGTACTCCAGTTAGCCACCGGTGACACTGCCATAAGCCGTGCGCCCGTCAGCAGGGCGATAACCGGCACGGTTTCCGAGGATCTGAACCTGGCTGGAAAGAGCATACTGGTTGACCTCGACGGTGTATCCAGGGAAATAGCGCTCGAAGACTACAGTACCGATGAAAGCAGCGACAATTTCATCGCGGCAAGGCTCCAGGCTTCACTTGACGAAGCCTTCGGCGCCGGCAAGCTCGTCGTGGGTTTTGAATCCGGGCAGCTTACCATCGGGACCACCGGAGGCGCCACCAGGGTGACCGTGGGAAATCCTGCTTCGGGCGCGGAAAGCGGGCTTGAAGCCCTTGGGCTTGTTCCTGGCGATTCGAACAGGATCAGACTCAACGATACACTGGAAAAGCTGCAGGACAGGCTTAACCTCCCGCTGGAATTCAACGAAAACGGCGAGGTGCAGTTCAGCATTAACGGAAAGCTCATTGCCGCGAAGATGAGCGATACCCTTTCCCAGGTGCTGGACCGCATCAATAACACGCGTGAAGCCAATGTGACCATAAGATACGACGAACTGAGCGACAAGTTCACCATCACCTCGAAGGAACTGGGACAGGGAAGCAATCTCGTAATGGAAGATATTGGCGCCAATTTCCTGGCCGCCCTCGGACTTACCGGCGAAGGAGTCCAGCGGATCGAAGGCCAGGACGCCAGGATCTTAATAAACAGCCAGGAACTTGTCCGAAGTTCCAACCAGTTTACAGTAAACGGCGTAACCTACAACCTGAAGGCTGCCCATTCCGCGGATTCCGAGGGGGAAGAGGTTACGATCGAACTGGATGTGGACAAGGCGTACGAGAACATCAAGGCCTTCATAGACAAGTACAACGAACTTATAGATTACCTGAACGGGAAGCTTAACGAAAAATACGACAGGAACTTCCCGCCTCTGACCGAAGCCCAGAAGAGGGAGATGAAGGACTCCGACATTGAGAACTGGGAAAAGAAGGCCAAGACCGGACTTTTGAGGAACGATGACATCATCTACAGGATGGTAAACGCCATGCGCACCGCCATGTATGAGCCGGTGGAAGGCGTGTCCCTGACCATGAAGGACATCGGTATCGGCACGACCAGCTACCTTGACGGCGGAAAACTGACCGTGGACGAGGCCAAGCTAAAGGAAGCCTTGAGAAATAATCCCGACGAAGTGGCAAAGCTTTTGAACGGCGTGGATCCGGACAATCCCACCTATTCCAGGACAGCCACGACTGAGCAGAGAAGGTCCAGGTACACGAAGTCGGGGGTATTCCAAAGGATTGCGGATATCCTGGAAGACAATATCTCGGTATACAGGAATGCCGAGGGGAAGAAGGGCATTCTGCTCGAGAAGGCCGGGATCGACGGCGACTCGACCTTCAGCGACAACCTGTTGAACGACGAACTGGAGAATTACGACAAGAGGATAAGTGCCCTTACTGAAAGGCTTATCAGGAAGGAAGAAAACTATTACCGCCAGTTCACGGTACTGGAGCGGTACCTGAACATGATGAACATGCAGAGCGCGTGGCTGGCGATGCAGTTCGGCCAGGGCGGTCCGGCATGAGACATCGTGCAGAGGTATATTTCTGGGGAGGAGCAGTAGGATGATCGCTCAAAACGCATATAACCAGTACAGGGAAAACAGCATTTACACGGCAAGGCCGGAAGATCTCACCCTGATGCTTTACAACGGCCTGGTGAAATTTATCATGAGGGCTATTGACGCCGTTGAGAAAGGCAAGGTCGAGGATGCGCACAACAATATATTGCGTGCACAGGATATAATCCAGGAATTCATGATTACGCTGGACAAGAAATATACAGTGGCCGCCAGCCTTGAACTGATCTATGAATACATGCTGAGGAGGCTTGTCGAGGCAAATATCCAAAAGGATACCGTCATTCTGACCGAGGTCCTCAACATGGCCAAACAACTGAGGGATGTATGGGAGCAGGCCATGAAGCTGGCCAGGCATCCCGTGAACAGGCAGGAAGTTATGGGGCAGGCAAAGTAGGAGCAGTCGGCATGGAACCGAGCGATTACCTCGTTAAACTTAACGATATACTTGTTAAAAAACAGGCCCTGCTGGGGGAGATCCTCGATTTAACCCGCCGGCAGAAAGAGGCCTTGCTGAGGGATGACTTCAACGAGCTGGAGATCCTTATCGCCAGGAAGCAGGCGAAGATGGACGCGGTGGACAGGCTTGACCGGCAGTTCCTCGAACATGCGGAGGGACTGAAAAAGGAACTTGGCATAGAATCACTTGAAGAACTGCCCTCCAAAAAGATCAGCGGCACAGTAGGGCTAAAGGAAAATACCGCCGCGGTACTTGACCTCCTTAGGGAAATAAAAGCTGTGGACGATGAGAACACTGCCTGCCTTAAAAAGAAAATGGACGACACGAAGGAAAAGATCAGGCAGTCTGCCGGCTTCAGGAAGGTCAGCGCGACATATTTTCAGCCAAGGCGCGGGCTGACTGATTCCTCTTTTGATGAAAAGAAATAGTGGAGTAGAAAATGGCCCAATACGAATGCCACAGATGCCATCGCATGTTCCAGAGAATAGGGTTGGAGAACGTTTGTCCTGTCTGCGCGCCCCTCGATGAGGCGGATTTCAAGAAGATCAAGGAATTTCTCACGATGTATCCGGGCGCCAGTTCCAACGAGGTTATGCGGCATACGGGGGTGTCGCTCAGACAGATCAAGCGTTACCTGAAGGAGGAGCGCCTTGAGATAGTCGGCGACAACAAAGGATTCCT
>JAAXZX010000070.1 GCA_012719645.1 Clostridiaceae bacterium | reverse complement strand
CTGATCAAGGGGGTACCAACGGCTGCATAATCAGGGGTTGAATTTACTCTTGCAGAAATCTGCAATAATTCATACCTTTTGTTACTGTATACCTTTTTTCTGTCTTCAGGAGTAAAATGGACCCCAAAAAGCACAAATCCTCTGTACAAAAATGCCTTTCCAAACCCGCATTAAAAAATCAATAGAACTTACTTATGCAATGCTGAATTTACTTCTGCATTTGAGCAAAGATTCATAATCGAGATAATTGGTAGTTTTCAGTTATTCTACTCGCTTTTGCCGAGGGATCTGGAGTAACAGTTGGGCCTTGACAAACACTGACGTAGATGAATTGATGGGATAGATCTCAAGTTGAAAACGGAAGTTGATAATTGTATGATATAGTTGTAATATAATGTTTTTCCTTATATTGTATGGATTAAGGGGGTCCCAAATATGAAAATAACCAAAAGAAAATGGGAAGATGTACCGCCGCTCTTCTTCCACCGTGACAAGGATTCAGGAAGGCTTATCAGGCAAGATGACAGGGAACATGATTACACCGATGAGCTGTTCAGGAAGACCACTGTTGATAGTATATTTATAAGGTCACTGCAAAACCGGCTCCTAAGATCGCAGGACAAAGAAGGTAATAAGATCGGCAGAAATGAGATAACTGAACTGGTTGAAAACCTGTGCAAAGGCGCGGAGATACAAAAAAGCATTGATGAAATAAAAGACTCAAAGTCTAACGTGAAAGCTCTTTGTGATAAAACTCTTACAGACTATGGCAAAAGCTTTGCTGCAGAGGAAGGCAGAACAACCCTCTATGAGGCAATACTCAATCTGGCAAAAGGAAATGCTATTCAAAAAGCAATGGCGGAAGCGGAACTAAAGCAAATTCATGAGGCCTTGAAGAAAGAAAAAGAAGACCGAATCAACCGCGTCCAAAACTCAATAAAAAACAACAAGATACCTCTTAAAGTCAATGAAGATGGCACAATTTCTGCCAATAACGACCGTGCGTCCTGGCTTTTGGAACTGCTTAAGCCTGTTGCATCAGAACATGATAAAGGCGATCGCTATCCTGTACTGACTGAGATGGAAGGAATCGTCTCTTTTGATAAGCTGTGCGAAGAGGTTCGTAATAAGATTCATGGACGCAAAGGCAGAACTCGATCAATAGCAATGTCGGTAGACGAGGCAGTGAAAGAATACCTCAAGGAATTATGGAAAAAGCATGCTGACCGTCACAGGGATATGCGATACTATTTCCAGGCGGTGAAAGAGTATTTTAAAGAGAATTTTCCCATAAGGACAAAGCAAAAAGGCGCAGGTATCAGGCAAAGTCTTCTTAAGGAAGATACTGTCGTTGCACGCTTGCTTGATCCGAAGCATATGGCCAAAGCAGTCCGCCGCAAGCTTATCAACCAGAGTACCCAGATGCACATTCTATACGGAAAGCTTTACTGTTGCAGGGAAGACAGAAATCTTCCTGTAAACAGCGAAACTCTGCAATTGATCCAGGTCCTTGAGGCAGTCAAGAAGCAGCTTATGACTGCCGTTTTGTGGTCGGTATCACGTTTATGCTATTTTTATGAGTTTTACAGTGGAGATATTTTACTTGCTGAGGAGTATAGGAGAGACTTTCTTAATCAAAAGAACGATCATAAAGATATACAGGCATGTAAAGAAAAACTGCAGGATTTCTTCCCGCTGGCAGAGTTACAGGAAAAGATCAGAGAATGCGCCGATAAAGATATAAATAATATTAAAGATAAAATAACTAACGATGTGCTGGCCTGCAATAATTTGCTTGAGGAATGTGTATTCTGTATCAGTAAGCTGCGTAACAATATCTTCCACTATAAAAACCTGAGCTTTACACAAGCTTTGAAGCATATTGCTAATGAAATTAAGGAAGAAGATATTCCCATTATTCTGAGGCTTTACAAGCAGGACTGTGAGAATGTGAACAAGGCGTTTGCCAACCGGATCAGTAGCATGAACCTTCCGCTTTACTATAGTACAGAGTTTTTATTACGCATATTCAAAAAACAAGGTGCGGAGTTATCGCTATACAGCACCAAGAACCAAATGACACCGTCGTTTAAGCGGGTCTACGAGCGTGGCAAGAATCTTCGGCTGGAATATGAGCGTGAGCCCATGAGGTCCAATATAGCCAATGAGTATGACAAAGACCCACAAAGCGACTATTGGATGAGATGGTTCAGTCAGTTTGCAACAGGGACAGTCGATACCAATGCCGGAATAAAGGGGGAAATGGAAGATTATCCTCATGCATCCGTCAATTTAGGAATTGAGATCGAAGCCGGAACTAATATCGATGCACAGCGTGCAATGCGTAACCTGTTGCAGCTTATTTACAAGCATCACTTCCTGCCTGAGGTGCAGAAGGATGAAACCGTTGTCACCGACGTAATTCCAAAGGTATTGGAAAGGAACAGGAAGCTGTCGGAAGTAAGAAACAGATCAGACAAGACTTATGGATATAAGGAAATAGAAGAGCTGTGTAAGAAAAATAAGGGCAAGAAGGATTCTCTTTCGGAACTTATGAAGGACTTGCAAAGAAAGGTGTCAGAGACCGAAAAGGAAAAACGGGAACTGGCCCGGGAAAAGACAGATTATGCCCAGCGCTTTATCCTTGATATCTTTGCCGAAGCTTTTTGTAACTTCATGGATGAAAGGTATGAGGATGAATACCAGGAAATCATGAGTCCGATAAAAAACGAAGAGGAAGCAAAAAAATGGACAGAAATGTTTACTGATAAGGCAGATAAAGATAATAAAGACAAGCTATTGGTTTTGAAAACATCATTTGACAAGGATAATGTTGAAAAATATCTCCTTGTATTATATCCTCTCATGCGCCTGCTTGATGATAAGGAGCTTAGCGAACTTCAGCAGCAAATGCTGCGCTTCCGTGCTTCAGTATCAGGGTGGCAAGGTGGAACAGATTTCAGCGAGGACATTGCAATGGCTGAAAAAATCGAGGAACTTGCAGAACTGGTTAAGCTGACAGAGCCAGAATCACAATATGCGGAGGAAGCATGGAAAAATCGTGCTATTGGGGTATTTGAGCAGTTTGTAGAGGGGAAAATGGCAGAATACGGGACATTTTATATCCAGAACGACTCTTTAACCCAGGTACCCCGCGGGAATATGAGAAAGTTGTTACGCTCAGGTGTAATTGGTGTATATAATAAGGTGCTAGCAAGCTGCAAGCAAGCTACCAAGGCAGATTATGGTGCTTATTCTGGAGATCATTGGAGTATAGAAGATCCGGATGGAAATCCCATTAAATCTGCAGAGCAGGCACAGGCCCTTTTACAGCGGCTCCATAAGAAATACACAGAATCCCCTTCCCAGTTTTCTGACGATGACCATAAACTGTACGACAAAACCCTCAGGCAACTTGATGCGTATAATCGGGCCATGAAAAATCTGTCCTTTGGTTCATTGTACGAAATCTGCAGAATTCATATGGAAACCCTCTCGCGTTGGGTGGGGTTTGTTCAGGACTGGGAACGGGATATGTACTTCCTTCTGCTGGCGTGGACGAAACAGGGAAAACTCCTCAATGTAACTGAAACAGATGTAATAGAAATATTTGAAAAAGGTAGTGTAATATACAAAATGAATAAAAAGCTGAAAAACGGAGACAGGTATGCATTTACAAGTATTTATCGTAACAATAATGACGAAAAACTAGAGTTTTTACAGATACGAAACTTCATTGCGCATCTGCACTTATTGAGGAAAAGCGAATGGAAGGGAGATAAAAAAGCGGGTTACAGTGTAATTGAAGACTACATAAACAAACTGCGGTTTTTACTTTCCTATGACCAGAAGCGCATGAATGCTGTCACCAAGGCGATGCAACAGATATTTGAGAAGCATAAAGTCATAGTTAAATTCATGGTGGAGAAGGGGGGGATGCTTAAGGTTAAGGATGTGAAACCAGGTATTATTGAGCACTTGAAACAAACCAAAAGAATAGAGATTCCATGCCACGGGGAAAGGTTCACAGACAGCTTGCTGGTGCTGATGAAATATCAATAAAATGTATAGAAAAGTAAAATAGCAACCACTATTGGATATACCATTCGCACCTGGCAAAAATGAATAAATTGGATAGTTTAGTAAATGGAAAAGGTTCCTGGCTTTGTCTACCTTGAAGGGGATTCGCACTTTTTAGGCCTGTAACTCTTTCAAAAAGAGAGTTCCAGATGTATGCTGTCACAACTCCCATGTAGGCGGAGACTGCAACATGTATCTTCCCACAGCATACACGCCATCAATGGTCACAACTCCCATGTAGGCGGAGACTGCAACTTGATACCTGCCTCGGGTTGTTTCATGTCACAACTCCCATGTAGGCGGAGACTGCAACAACATGGCTTGTCCTCCTTACAATCCGGGCAATAGTCACAACTCCCATGT
>JAAXZX010000069.1 GCA_012719645.1 Clostridiaceae bacterium | reverse complement strand
TTCTCGCCCCAATAGGGTCAGTACTCGCTCTGTGCTTTGCCGGCTACCTGGCATACAGCGTAATCAAAAAGAGCGAGGGCACCGACGAAATGAAAAGGATTGCTAACGCAGTCCGCCAGGGTGCCAACGCCTACCTGAAAAGACAGTATTCAGGGGTGGCAATATTCTTCGCAGTAATGGTTGTAATTCTCGCAGCATTGGCCATAACAGGACATCTTACCCCCTTTGTGCCCTTCGCTTTCCTGACCGGCGGTTTCTTCTCCGGTCTTTCAGGATTCCTCGGCATGAAGATAGCCACGGCGGCGAATTCCAGGACCGCCAACGCGGCAAGGTCCAGCCTCAACAGCGGACTTCGCGTAGCATTCAGCAGCGGCGCCGTTATGGGTTTGGTTGTTGTTGGCCTCGGCCTGCTGGATCTCAGTATCTGGTACTTCTTCCTCGATTGGTTCTACAGAGCTGATCCGGAGAAGATCCAGAAAATCACAAGCGCCATGCTCACCTTCGGTATGGGCGCCAGCTCCATGGCCCTCTTCGCCCGTGTAGGCGGCGGTATCTTCACCAAGGCAGCCGACGTGGGCGCGGACCTGGTTGGCAAGGTTGAAGCGGGAATTCCTGAAGATGATCCCAGGAACCCCGCCGTTATTGCCGATAACGTCGGTGACAACGTCGGCGACGTTGCCGGTATGGGCGCTGACCTTTACGAATCCTATGTTGGTTCCATCGTTTCCACCTGCGCCCTGGCAGCTGCCGCCACAGACGAGGTCAATGCAGTAACCGTACCCCTGGTTATAGCGGGCATTGGCGTAATTGCCTCGATCATCGGCACATTCTTCGTGCGCTCCGGGGAAAAGGCAGAGCAGAAGGTCCTTTTAAGAGCCTTGAGAACCGGTGTTTATATCAGTTCAGCCCTGATCTTCATAGCGTCCTATTTCCTTGTCAACAGCTTGCTGCCCAACAACATGGGTATATTCTGGGCAATCGTCAGCGGACTTATAGCTGGAAATCTCATAGGTTTTGTAACTGAATACTTCACATCGGATACCTATAAACCTACCAGGGGACTTGCAAAAACCTCTTTGACCGGTCCTGCGACCATCATAATCGGTGGTTTGTCCCTGGGTATGCTGTCAACTGCCATTCCTGTAATCATCGTTGGCGCAGCCGTTCTGGCAAGCTTCTTCCTGGCAGGAGGCGCAGAGAACTTCAACATGGGTCTGTATGGCGTCGGAATCTCGGCTGTCGGTATGCTCAGCACGCTTGGCATCACGCTTGCCACCGATGCTTATGGACCTGTGGCTGATAATGCTGGCGGTATTGCCGAAATGGCACACCTGCCTCCTGAGGTCAGGGAACGCACCGACGCGCTGGATTCCCTTGGAAATACCACAGCGGCAACTGGTAAGGGCTTTGCGATCGGATCCGCCGCTTTAACGGCCCTGGCCCTTATCGCATCGTATACCGAAGAGATTAAAATCCTCAATCCCGGCTTTGTTTTCAAACTTGACCTGCTTAATCCTCCCGTGCTGGTAGGATTGTTTGTAGGCAGCGTACTGCCTTTCCTGTTCGCATCCCTCACCATGGAAGCCGTGGGCAGGGCAGCGCAGAAGATCGTTGTAGAAGTAAGAAGACAGTTCAAGGAGATCGTAGGTCTCATGGAAGGAACCGCACAGCCCGACTACGCCAGTTGCGTGGATATCTGCACCAGGGCTGCCCAGAAGGAAATGATGCTGCCCGCTCTTATTGCCATTATTGCTCCGATTGCTGTAGGTCTTCTCCTTGGTGTTAACGGCGTTGCGGGTATGCTCGCCGGAGCGACCGTATCAGGGTTCATACTTGCCATCATGATGGCCAACTGCGGCGGAGCATGGGACAATGCGAAGAAGCATATAGAAGCCGGAAACTTCGGCGGAAAAGGCTCTGAGCAGCATAAGGCAGCTGTTGTGGGCGATACGGTGGGCGATCCTTTCAAGGATACATCAGGACCTTCCATCAACATCCTGATCAAGCTTCTTTCCATGGTTTCCATCGTATTCGCATCCTTCATCATGAGCAATACCTTAATGAAGTAATACCTGTTGAAATTGAGAGGCCGGTCACCTGTTGCGGGTACCCGGCCTCTTTGTATACAGAGGTGAGATGTGAGAGGTTGGAGGTTGGAGGTTGGAGCTTTGATATTATTTGCCCGACTTCGCAGCCACTATTGCATTCCACCCTCCCGCCCCTCACCTCCAGTACTGTCGTTGCACGTGGAATGAAGCGGAGCGCGAGATTGCTTCGTCGCATTGCTCCTCGCAATGACACTGAAAAGCACCCCGAAACGACATACCCGAACTGTCATTGCGAGCCCAGCAAAGCCAGGCGCGGCAATCTCATCTGTGTCACCGGAACCGTCCGCTTGACAACGCTGAATAAGGTATAATACATAAATATCAGGAGGCGAAATGATGGGAAAGTACGGGATAGTATTGACAACATTCGAAAGCGACCAGCAGGCAAAGCCTGTAATAGATGAAGTTCTGCGGTGTAAACTGGCGGCGTGCGTTCAGGAAATCAGTATTAAAAGCCATTATACATGGAAGGGCGAACTCTGCCATGAAGATGAGGTTTTAGTGCTGCTCAAAACCAGGAAGGAGTTATATCCCGATCTGGAGAAGAAACTCCTCGAAATCCATCCCTATGAGACGCCTGAAATCCTGTTTGTGAATGTGGAAAAAGGCAGCGCCGCGTACCTTGCATGGATAGATGAGCAGACGCGCAAGTGACTATCAGGGCTTCCTAAGGCTTTGCCAGTTTCACTGGCAATCCTGGAGTGCGCAAGGATAACTATCCCCTGATGCCCGGCCAGGGGAAAGTCTCCCTGGTTTAGAAGGATTCAAAAAATACCGTTTCACTCAATTTCTTACGAACCGAGTATCTTGCCTTTGCCAAATCAATGAATTTCATGCTTCTTCCCCTTCCATTTTTTCATTCCAGCCACTGGTCGGCGTGGTGCCCTCCGATCCAATACCAATGGGGATGATCCAACTGCCAAAGCTCGCTGTTTCTATAGTATTCCTGTTCTCGTTCAAGGGTCGTAATATCATCACCATAGGTCACTTCACGGATGATCTCCCACTTCCCGTCTATCAGCGCCCTTTCCACCAATCCGTTCGAATCGGTATCCAATTCATTCGTAAGGACAAATTCACCATCTATAAACTTATAAATACTGCCGCCCCAAAAAGCTGCGCCTGATCCTCCGGTTGAATAAATGCATTTTTTCTCCGCATCAAGTGCAGGATTGACTATTTGGGAAAACGATTCTGATTTAACAAACGATGCTGTTTTCGTATCCCACAGCCAGCAATCATACCATGTATTGGCGTGCGCCCCTGCAAACGTGTTAAGAATGATCACATCCTTATATCCGTCGAAATTCACATCCGTAACGTGAAGTCCCATTGTGTCCATCATTTCGTTGTAGACATGATAGCCTGTTACCTCGCCATCATCCGTAATCTCGGAAAAATCCTCAGATAGTATGGATTTGCCGTTTTCGTCGTAGACATCAAGCCCAAGGACATATCCATACATCCATTCATCCGGGCCCTGTACAAGCCCTGTCGCCACAAAGCGATACTCAGGCATGCTTTCGTGCAAACGTTTCCTAATTTCATATGTATGTTGCCCCGGCTTGAGACCAGGTGTAACTGTCGGCTCTGAAACAGCAGGCTCTGTTACCGCAGGCTCTGTTGTAGCAGGCTCTGTTGTAGCAGGCTCTATGGTCGTTGGAGGTGTTGCCGTTTCGCTGCCGGTTATTTCCGAAACGCCCGAATCGCCGGATATACTATCCGTTTTATCCGCCGGAGAAACGGAACAGCTGCTCAAACCTAAAACCAGTATAACTAAAGCCAACGCACAGAGTCTTCTTTTCATGCCCATCACCCTTCATTAGTATGAAAATTCGCAGCTTACAGCTGCCTGATATATTCTTATTTTAGCACCGTCATGGGATTACCCCAAACCGTCACCTTGGCTTACCAATAAATTGGCCCTCCAATTCATTATAACACTCACAGCTATTATGGTTCCGGATTTTCGGTAAAAAATTGTCCTTGCATGTTGGATTGCATTACTGATAGCGGAAGCAAGGCCTTCCGGGTTTTCCCAGGCCATGGTGTGAACAGCATCCTTAACGATTTCTATCTGGATGCCATGTTCCGAAAGAACCTGCATATCCGGATCAGCAGAGTCGCATGAGTATATTGTTTCGGATTTATAGATACAGACGGAAACCTTGTCATTCCTTATAGATTTGAACATAGCTTTGACGGCACCTATCTTTACCAGGGTTTCAGCAACGGTCTTGCCGCCGTCTGCGTTGACGGAAAATTCGGATATATAAGCAAAAACGGGGATTTTGTCATTGAACCGGAATTTGATTATGCGGAACGGTTCTGTGACGGACTGGCCCTGGTTTTTAGAAATTCAAATTGACCCGCTCGTGCCCCCTGACAGATTATAATACTGTGGGCAAATATTAGCCGCAGGAACCGTCCCCTTGGTTTATTCCAGAACCGTCCCCTTCACGCCGGACGGTTCCTGCGATACGTTTTATTCGTATGGATAATAATGTTCCGACTTGGATTGAAACTCTTTTAGTTCGTATATCTTCATATCATCATTAAACCTGGCGATCGTAACTCCGTCAAATCCATCGATATTACCTTCATATTCACATCTGAAAAACCATTCTACAAATGCTGTCCTGTCCACAACTGTTATTTGCTTTATATCCCAGTTCAGTACAGACCCTTTCTTATGCCAGTCTGTGAACCATTTTAATACCTGTTCAATACCATGGTATTCGGGTCCATAACACTCGGTATATACAATATCATCCGAGAATGTTTTCTTGACAGTTTCGACATTATTATCAATCCACGCTTGAAAATAGTTTCTGATAATGTTTTCCATGTGAATGAACCTCCTGAATGGAAGAATCTCCTCTCACAGCGTGCAGGAGTATTTAAGCTCGCAGGCCAATCCCCGTTCATCGGAATACTGCCGCTCGCATTTACTTTCAAATGAAAGCCCGATTTTCTCCATGACGCGTGCAGAGTTAAGGTTTCGGCTGTCACAACGGGCAACCAGTTTTTTTACTTTCAGCCGCTCCGCCGCAAATGACTTGACAGCAAGCGCAGCTTCTGTCGCAAATCCCTTTCCCCAGTATTTTTTGTTGAGAACCCAGCCCATCTCGCCCTCGGTCCTGTCTTCGCTCAAGTACACGCACACAGCCCCGATGTGCATGGAATCATAAATAATCGCAAATTCATAAAAAGATGGTTCTTCCTTTTGCCATTCCGCGCTGACATGTGCCAGAAAGCTGTACGTTTCTTCCAGGTTACTGTTGGGCAAATGAATCATGTATTTAGTCGTATCCGGATCTGACGCATATTCGTGCACCGTATGCAAATCCGAAACACTAAGCGGGCGCAATAGCAATCTTTCAGTTCTTAGTTCAATGTACATCGGTTTATTCTCCCTTGCGATCAATAATGCATCTCAACGTGTTACGAGAGTGCGAATAGAATGTCAATGAGGTTATGAACAGGGCGGCAGGAAGCCGCCCCATTCATGTTATGGAAATATGTCAGTCAGTATCTGCGCGGCCTGGATTATCTGGGTTTCGTTTAACTGAGTCATGTTGACAATTTCCATTTGAAATCCTCCCATTAGTTTTAAACCAGGCATAAAGCTAAATGATATGGAGGACTTCGCGCTTTAGCCTTTATTTCAGATTAACAGGGATACCTGATGTAATGCATCATTTCCATCCTGATTCAATGGATCATGTTGAGTTGATTATAACAACTTATAGATAATATTACAAGAAATTGGTCCTGCATGCTGAGTTGTCATATTTTCTTACCTATTTCATCTTAGGAATATTTTCATTTTTCACTTTTCAACATTCTTCCTGAAGAATTCAATCGCACCTTTCACATCACTTTCATTCGGGTGTCCTTTTGCAATCCCGCCAATCAGCTTGAAAGGCCCAAAAGTGTCAAAACCTTTGCACCCATAAGTTCCAATCAACTGGCAGGATTTCTTTTTAATGATCTGCTCAATTCCTTTTGTGTAATATCCTTTTACTCCATAGGTATTTATAAGAAACACTTGTTTTTTGCCTGGCAGATTGTTTCGGGCAAACTCCATAACCTTCTCACTGAATCTTCCGAAATATGTCCCTGATGCAAAACCTATTACATCGTAATCGGATAAGTCCTCCTCTTTGCATTCAACTGCATTAATGAGTTTTACATCATACAAATCTTTAATGGCATCCAAAAGTTTTTTTGTATTTCCATGATGTCGGGAATAGTATACAATTACTGCTTTCATAAGATCCCTCCCGTTTTTCTTATCCTTAAATTTATAGTTAAAATGTACTGATATCTGAAAGAGTGCTATTCAGCGTCAACTTGGTTTCCATGCAAATTATTAAACAATCACGCTTTTCAAATAATCGTTACCGTGATACAAAGGAGCCTCGCAATGAGGCTCCTTTTACTGCTTGCCAAAGATGAACCGGAAGAAACGTTTCCGTGGCTTCGAACCAGAGGAACCGTCCCCCTGGCTACCCCTGGCTAGACTAGTTGATTTGCTTCGCGTGGACAACCAGCCGGTGGGTGGCTATCGCCACAGGATGGCAGGTAAAGAGGGTCAGGATCTTCTCATCTTTACTTTGCTCGAGTATGGACAGGTCGGTGGGCTCAATGATGTGCTTCTTGTAGACCTCGTACTCAAGCTTCTTGTCCTTGGTCTGCACAATGATCTTATCGCCCGGTTCCAGTTCGTCCAGACGGTTGAAATATTTGCCGAAGGTATAGTTACGGTGCCCGGCCAGCACAACGTTCCCGAACTCGTCAAAATTTCCTGTTCCGGGCATCCTTCCGGCAGCAACACGAAGGGTTTCCTCGTCCACCCCATCCATGATAATCATCCTTAAGTTTATCTTCTCAATGATCAGAACGCCGGTCATCCTTCTCTGGATTTCTTCTTTGGACATTAGAGGCTTTTTCGTAGATGCCGGCGAAGCTGCATCTCCGCCCCCTGATGTGTCCGCCTGGCTGTCACCGCCCGGGGTCTCGGATGGGACTGCTTCCTGATCGCCTCCGGGTTCCGTCGAAGGTGTTTCAGCCGGCTGCGGATCCTCGCTTAAAACGGGCAGCACAATCTCCTCCTCTGGGGAGATGTCCTCGTAATCGGCCATTGCCATTTCGGCATCCCTCAGGAACTGGTCTATTATATCCTCATTCCGGCTGGTATTAAGTTGGGTTAAAACAATAGGAACAACTATCAAAAGCAGCCCGACGATAATGAGCATGACGGATACCAGTTGCCGTGCTTTCGGTTTCCGCTTCTTTACCGTCTGGGTCTCGCTCTTTATATCCTCTTCAGCATCGCTGCCGTTATCTTCACTGTTGATCTTCGTCTCCGCTGTTTCCTTCTGCTCCTCCGGGGTCATTTCCCCCGTCTCCTTCATCTCCTCCGGTTTCATAATAAGTACCTCCTCTGCTCAATCCCTTCGTAAGGAAGAATAATGCTACAATAGTGCAATATGCTATAACCGACTCTGTCAAATACCACTGGATCACCATGATGTTGATAAAAAGCAGTACGAAAAATACAAGTAATATCCATGCAAGGACTCTTCGCGTAACAATGTATTGTTTCGTAGTCAAGTAACACTCAGCCCCCCTGTTTGTTTCTCCATTCCTCCTGCTTCTTTCTCCGGTTTTCCAGCCATTCCCTTACCTTTAATTCATACCCATTTGATGTGGGATTGTAATACCTGGTATCCTTCATTTCAGGAGGAAGAAACTCCATATCATACACGATATTGCCCGGGTAGTCATGGGCATACTTATAGCCTATACTGTATCCCAGCTTCTCCATGCCCTTTGCCGGAGCGTTCCTAAGGTGCATGGGCACCTCACCGGTGTACTTCTTTTCCACATCGTCCAATGCCCTGCCAATCGCCATATAGGCGGCATTGGACTTTGGGCTTGTGGCCACCATGATGGCGGCATGGGACAGTATTATCCTGGCCTCGGGCATACCCACCATCCGGACCGCCTCGGCGGCTGCCACCGCCACGAGAAGCGCGTTGGGGTTGGCCATTCCCACATCCTCTGAGGCGCAGATCATTATCCTCCTTGCCAGGAATTCCGGGTCCTCGCCGGCATACAGGGCCCGTGCCAGGTAGAATACGGCGGCGTCCGGGTCGCTGCCTCTCATGGACTTGATGAAGGCGCTGATGTTGTCATAATGCTGCTCCGATGATTTATCAAACCGGACAGGCTTCTTCTGCACACAGTCCACCATGACGTCCAGGGTCAGATGATACTGGCCGTCCTTGTCCATGTTGGTAGTCATGACCGCAAGTTCCAGGGCGTTAAGGGCAATCCTCGCATCGCCTCCGGATGACTCAAGCAGGAACTCCCTTGCATCATCATCCAGGCGGATGGGCAGGTCCCCGAGCCCTCTTTCCCTGTCGTTTAAGGCCATGTTTATGATCCGGGATATATCTTCTTTTTTCAGAGGTTCAAGCATGAACACCGTGGATCTCGAGATGAGAGCCTTGTTTACCTCGAAGAACGGGTTTTCTGTCGTAGCCCCGATCAGCACCACGGTGCCGTCTTCAACAAAGGGAAGGAGGGCATCCTGCTGCGCCTTGTTGAACCTGTGGATCTCATCGATGAACAGAACCGACTTCCCGCTCGGGTTCATAAAGGTATTCTGGGTATCCTCCACCACCTGCTTGATGTCCTTCACGCCCGCGGTTACGGCGTTGAGCCTGTAGAAGGGCGCCCTGGTAGTATTGGCTATTATCCGGGCAATGGAGGTTTTCCCCGTACCCGGCGGCCCGAACAGTATTATGGAAGATATCCTGTCTGCCTGGATCATGCGGTACAGCAGCTTGCCTTTCCCTATGATATGCTCCTGTCCGACAAACTCGTCCAGGGTCCTGGGCGACATCCTGTATGCAAGAGGTTCTTTATTCACCATGGCTCTCCCCGTCAGGTTTTTTCCGTCTTCTTTTCCTGGGCAGAAGGCCGTAGGCCTCCATCACCCTGTCCCTGTTTTTTTCCTCATAGATGGCGAAGAGGTCCGGCCGCCTCGCTTTTGTCCTCTCCAGCATCTGCAGATAACGCCATTTCTCTATATTCGCATGGTGCCCGGAAAGCAGAACCTCCGGCACCTTTCTTCCCATGAACTCAGGCGGGCGGGTGTACTGGGGATACTCCAGGAGCCCGTCATAATGGGATTCATTCGCATAGGCGTCCTTGGCTCCCAAAACCCCGTCCACCAGCCGGGATACGCAATCTATAAGCACCATGGCAGGCAGTTCCCCGCCTGTCAGGACATAATCGCCGATGGATATCTCGTCGTCAACAATCTCCTCGAGGACCCGCTCGTCCACGCCCTCGTAATGACCGCACAGGATGATTATGTGCTTCTCTTCCTTCAGTTCCCGGGCGATCTCCTGGTTGAACAGCCTTCCCTGGGGACTCATGTAAATGGTCTTCGGCCTGTACCCGGCTTCTTCCACTATGCTTTTCCAGGCATCGTAGATCGGCTGGGGAGTCATTACCATGCCGCTTCCGCCGCCATAGGGATAGTCGTCGGTCTTCCTGTGCTTGTCCTCCGAAAAGTCCCTTATATTAACGGTGCGGATATCCAGGATTCCCTTTTCCCTGGCCCGGCCTATGATGCTTTCGTTGAGAAACCGGTCTATGCTCTCCGGGAAGAGTGTCAGTATGTCAAACCTCATCCAGCAAACCCTCCGGCAGCTTTACCTGCATACTTTTATTCTTTAGGTCAACCAAGGTTACAACCTGTTTCAGGGCGGGGACCAGGATCTCCTTCTTATCCTCGCCGGTTACCACATACACGTCATTGCTGCCGGTCTCAAGAACCTCGGTCAGCTCGCCCAGCAGCCTGTCCTCCTCGTATACCTTCATGCCTATTAGGTCACAGATAAAGTACTCATCTTCCTCCAGGGGCCTGGCGTTCTGCCTGTCCACAAGGAGTTCGCAACCCTTCAGGGCCTCGGCGTCGGTCATGCTGTCGACGCCCTGGAGCTTCACAAGGACAAACTGCTTATGGTACCGGACCTTTGACACCCTGTACTCCTTAAGCTTTCCGTCCACCCTGATCCAGGTGTAGAGCAGGTAATCAAACCTCGATATATCCGATGTCATGGGGATGACCCGAAGCTCCCCCCTGATACCGTGGGTGTTTACGATCTTTCCTACCGCAAGGTAATCCCGTTCCTTCTTTTCCATGGCCTGCCTTCCCTTCCGGCGCATTTCTCCCGGAGCCCGTCAAAGCCCCGGGCTGTGCATATATCAATAAACGCCCTTATACATCGAATCCCCGGAAATCATGCCGGGGACTCGTAATAGTCTGTGCGAAGATTCACATGAATGCCCAATGATGTCCAACACGCCTCTTATGCAGAAGCTGCGCCATCATGACTGGATGGGTTTCTTAACCTCCTTGATCCCCCACTTCTTGATGGTGATCTTTGTGCGTTCTATGCTGGATTCAAAGGTAATCTCATCGTCCTTGATATTTACAATCTTACCGCATAAACCGCCGATGGTAACGATCTCGTCCCCAACGATGGCGCTGTTGATCAGGTCGCGCATTTTCTTGTCTCTCCTGCGCTGCGGCACGATGAGGATCACATACATGAGAATCAGCGGGACTACGATTATGAGCAGCGACCATATGGACGAAGCGCCCGTCAGCTCAGCCCCGGTTGCGTTGGGATCGATATCGGCAGCAGCCTCCGCTAAAAAAGGTAAGAGAAATTGCATATGGTTAACCTCCTAAATTAATATCTTAAGTAACGATCCAATTTGAATGTCACGGTTTATTATACATTATCTGCTGCTGATTAGCAATGATTTCGGCATATTATTGCACATCCGCAATGATTTCCCCGAAACTCTGACGGCCGTTTACAGGGGGTAGCCGTAAGCCCCGAAAAACTCTTTTCTGAAGTCCAGCAGCCTGTCCTCCTTTATGGCCTTCCGCACATCATCCATAAGCCTCATCAGGAACCACAGGTTGTGCCATGTGGCAAGCCTCAGTCCCAGTATCTCCCCCGCCTTGAACAGGTGCCTTATATAGGCGCGGGTAAAGTTGCTGCAAACATAACAACCGCATTCGGGGTCCAGCGGCGAGAAATCGCGGGCATACTTCGCGTCCCGGACTATTATACGGCCTTTAGCCGTAAAGATGGTGCCGTTACGACCGATGCGGGTCGGCAGCACGCAGTCGAACATGTCGATGCCCCGGATGGCTCCCTCGATCAGGTAGTCGGGACTTCCCACCCCCATCAGGTATCGCGGCCTGTCGGCGGGCAGAAGAGGTACGGTGATGTCCAGCATCTCGTTCATTACCTCTCCGGGCTCGCCCACGCTGAGTCCGCCTATGGCATACCCGGGAAGATCGAGGTCGGTGATCTGCTTTGCACTCTCTATCCTGAGCTCGGGATACGTACTTCCCTGGACAATACCGAAAAGCGCCTGGTCATCAGGCCTGGCATGGGCCTCCTTGCACCGCCTGGCCCAGCGGGTAGTCATCTCCATGGACTTCTTGGCATATTCGAATTCACAGGGATATGGCGCGCATTCGTCAAAAGCCATGATGATATCGGCCCCGAGATCGTTCTGAGCCTTTATGGATATCTCGGGAGACATGAACTTCTTCGATCCGTCTATATGGGAACGGAAGGTCACTCCCTCCTCCTTTATATCCCTCAGGTCGCTCAGGCTGAAAACCTGGAACCCGCCGCTGTCCGTAAGTATGGACCGGTCCCAGTTCATGAAGCCGTGGAGGCCGCCTGCCTCCCTTACGATATCGGTCCCCGGCCTTAAGTAAAGATGGTAGGTATTGCTCAGTATGATATGGGCGCCGATCTCCTTCATCTCATCGGGCGACATCCCCTTGACCGTTGCCTGGGTGCCGACAGGCATGAAGACAGGCGTTTCAAAGCTGCCATGGGGGGTATGGATCCTCCCGAGGCGCGCTCCCGACTGCTTGCATGTTTTTATGAGTTCATACCTAACCGCGGGCATGCTGTTCCCCTTTCAAAACGAAGTTGACAGATGATGATATTATACCACGTTTTGCATATTTGCAGACAAATACAGGCTTCGCCCGGCTCACCGCGATTTGCGATATCCTGCAATACAAAAAGCAGGGTTTCCCCCGCAGCTCCCATACCCGTATCCGGGAGCCCGAAATAACCCTGCTTTTATTCTACATTTGATCGTCGCGGTTGTAGGAATCCCTGCGAGCCGGTTTTTTCAGGATGGTGATTATGCCTCCCAGGATCAGCACGCCTCCGAATAAATACTTGAGCATTTCCGTGAATCCGCGGAAAGAGAACAGTGTGAAAGTAAACATGACCACGGATACAAACGTCAGTATGAAGATCGGGATCAGCAACGCGCTGCTTCTCTGGTTATCGGCAATATACATAAGGAAGAGGCCCACAGCGGGCGCCAGGACGAATCCCGGCCAGGTAACCTGCCATATGCCGAACAGTTCCGAGATAAAGCATATGCTGGCGATGCTCAGCAATATTCCTACGGGAACCAGCAGGCCGCTTGATCTCGAGCCATACAGGTACAACAGTAGAATACCCACGGCCGGAGCCGCGATGAATCCAGGCCATAACAGCCTGTAGCCGAATATTTCACCAAGCAGGAACGTGATACCCAGTGTGAAGAGTATTCCTCCGGGAACCAGCAGCCCTGCGCCGTAAGGGCGCCTCGATGCGTATCCCAGGAAGAAGAACGCGGAAATCACCAGCATTATCGTGGGCCAGGACAGCCTGAACAGCCAGGACATGTCCAGTATGCCTACATTCCCCAGTATTATGAAAATTCCCAAAACCACCAGCAAAACGCCTGTCAAATACTTCCTGTTATTCATGGAGCACCGCCTCCGCTATTTCTATGACAGCATTATACCGCCGTTTGATGATAAAACAATATAACGCCCATTAGAAATGGATTAGAACTAATATATAAACATGGCGTCTCCAAAGCTGAAAAAGCGGTATCTTCTGTCTATGGCCTCCTTGTATGCCTCCATTATGAAATCCCGGCCTGCGAAGGCGCAAACCAGCATTATGAGGGTTGATTCGGGAAGATGGAAGTTGGTAATCAACCCGTCGATGGCCTTGAACCTGTAGCCGGGATAGATGAAGATATCGGTTTCGCCCTGTCCCGGGCGGACAAACCCACTGTCGTCGGCAGCGGTTTCAAGCACCCGGACGCTGGTGGTGCCCACGGCAATCACCCTGTTTCCGCTTTTGCGCGCCCGGTTGATGGTCTCGCATGCCTGCTCCGAAATACTGTAGTATTCCTTGTGCATGTGGTGCTCCTCGATGTTTTCCACCTTGACAGGCCTGAATGTCCCAAGACCCACATGGAGGGTAACCTCGGCCACCTCCACCCCTTTTGCCTTTATTTGCTCCAGCAGTTCCTCGGTAAAGTGGAGCCCGGCAGTCGGCGCGGCCGCGGACCCGTTTATCCTGGAATAAACGGTCTGGTAGCGCTCCTTGTCCTCCAGTTCCTCGGTGATATAGGGCGGAAGCGGCACGATGCCAACCTGGTCCAGCACCTCTTCAAAGACCCCGTCATAGAAGAACCTTACGATGCGGTTTCCCCCATCCACTATCTTCAGTATCTCGGCCCTGAGCCTTCCGTCCCCGAAAACAAATCGGCTCCCGACCCTGGCACGTCGCCCCGGCTTCAGGATGACCTCCCAGGTATCGTTTTCCAGCCTTTTTAACAGGACAAACTCTATCTTTCCCCCGGTACCCTCTTTCTCTCCCAGGAGCCGTGCCGGGATAACCCGGGTATTGTTGATAACCAGGCAATCGCCCTTCACGAGGTATTCCTGTATGTCACGGAAGGTCCTGTGGGTTATGCTCTTTTCTTTCCTGTCCAATACAATAAGGCGTGACTGGTCACGCCTTTCTGTGGGATGCTGTGCTATAAGTTCGCTGGGAAGCGGATACCAGAAGTCCTTAAGTTTCATAAACGCCTCTTTTCTGCCCTGTCAGCGCCTGACATCTGCCGCCGCATCTTTTACCGGCCGCGTGTTACTCTTCTTCCTTGCCGGACCCGGTCACCCTGCCAAGGATATCATTGCTCTTCTCAATGAATTTTACCATGCTCTCCGGGTCAAGCTGCCTGTGGTTGAGGACGGCAAGGTCGTAAATGAAGCTTGCCGCAAGGAGCGCGTCGCCCTTCCTCTTCTCATCCCCGTACAGCTTGATGATGTTGGGTATGATGGGATTGTTCATGTTCAGGACCAGTGTTTCCTCGCCCTGGAACAGGTCGGCATTGAAGTTCCCGCCGAAACTCCTGGCCATCTCCCTGAATCGCCTTGACTCCTCGGAAAGCAGCATGATGGCGGGGATAGTTTTATTTTTAAGGCTTTCAACGTTAACCTTCAGGCTATCCTTTGAAGTTGCCTCCCTGAAGACCTTTTCGCTTTCTTCAAGTATCTTCTTCTTTTCCTTCTCGTCCGGCTCCTTGCCGTCATCCTTCATATCCCCGCTGATATCGGAGTCGACGCTGAGGAATTTAACCTTGTCCAGCTTTGACTCCATGAAGGATATGAAATGGGTGTCGATAAGGGTATTCAGTATTACGGCATCCAGGTTGTTGTCTTTGAACATCCTGATGTACTGTGCCTGCTGCTTCTCGTCGCCGACATAGTACACCTTCTTCTCATCCTTGCCCTCCTGGGGCTTCAGGTACTCGTCCAGGGTGACATACTTGTCGCAGATGGTCTTGTAGATCAGGATATCCTTCACCCTGTCGTAGAATTTCTCCTCGCGGAGGCATCCGTATTTTACAAAGGGGTGGATATCGTCCCAATACTTATTATAACCTTCCCTGTCCTTTTTAAAGAGAAGCTGGAGCTTGTCCGCCACCTTCTTGGTTATATGGTTCGATATCTTCTCCGCGTAGCCCTCGTTCTGCAGGTAGCTCCTGGAAACATTAAGCGGAAGGTCGGGACAGTCCAGGCAGCCCTTCAGCAGCAGAAGGAACTCGGGGATAACCTCCTTTATGTTGTCCGCCACAAACACCTGGTTATAGTACAGCTTGATCTTCCCCTCCAGGGTGTCAAACTCGTGACGCAGCTTGGGGAAATAGATGATCCCCTTCATGTTGAAGGGATAGTCCATATTAATATGGATCCAGAACAGCGGGTCGTTGAAATCGGTAAAGACCTGGTGGTAGAACTTTTTGTACTCCTCGTCGGTGCACTCCCTTGGGTTCTTGAGCCACAGCGGGTTTGTATCGTTGATGGGCTTGTCGTCCTTCTTGTCGTCCTTTTCGGGGATCTCTCTGAACCAGATCTCGTACTGGAGAAACTGGAAATACTTCCTGATGATATCCTTCAGCTTCCAGGGATCAAGGAATTCCTGGGAATCATTGTCCAGCTTGAGGGTTACCCTGGTGCCCCTTTCCCTGCGGTCCGACGCATCCATGGAATAGTCGGCGTCGCCGCCGCTTTCCCAGCGCACAGCCTCGGCGCCCTCCATGTATGAAAGGGTGTCGATATAGACCCTCTCGGCCACCATGAAGGAGGAATAGAACCCAAGGCCGAAATGCCCTATGATCTGCTGGTCGTCGGTCTTGTCATGGTACTTTTCGATAAAGTCCTTAACACCCGAAAAGGCTATCTGGTTGATGTACTTTTTCACCTCTTCGGCCGTCATGCCGATGCCGTTGTCGTCTATGCTTAAGGTTTGGTTCTCCTTGTCCAGGATAACCTCTATCCTGGGCTTGAAGCCGTCCTCAAGTTTGGCTTCACCCATGTCCGAAAGCTTTTTAAGCTTGCTGATGGCATCGGCCGAGTTGGATATCAGTTCCCTGATGAAGATATCCTTTTCCGAATAGAGCCATTTCTTTATTATGGGAAAGATGTTCTCGGTCTGGATGGAAAGACTGCCTTTTTCCTGTATCACTGTCCGATCACCTCTGAAAACTATTTGGTAGACACATGAAATATGATAATATCAAGGTCAGAGAATGTCAAGAATATCCAGCGGTTATGAAAAACAGGTTTGATCGTGTTGAAAACATAAAATTGACGGCACTAAAAAAGAGGATATCCCGCCGGGAACCATCCTCTTTCTTCCCATTTATTATTGAACGCCGCTTCACACGGCTTCGCTTTCCGCTTCTTCCTGGACGTCCAGGTTCCTGAGTGACCGGAGCTGCGCCTTGATGATGCTCTCCACCTTGGTCCTGTAGGCTTCCACTTCGCGCTGCAGCCTTTCATATTCGAATTTAATGGACAGCACCTCATGGTTGGCGTCCTCGATTATCTTCCGCGCGTTAAGCTCGGCTTCCTTGACGATATTCTCAGCGTTTTTCCTGGCATTGCTGATAATTTCGTCACTGGTCTGCTGGGCGACTATCAGGCTGTTCTGGAGTGTCTGCTCGATATTCCTGTAGTAATTGAGCTTGTCCTGGATATCCTCGACCTTCTCCTTCAGCTTGTTGTTCTCCCTGATATAGGCGCTCAGGTCCTCGACGATCTTATCCAGCACATCCTCCACCTGAAGCTGGTTAAAACCAAACAAGGAACGCTTGAACAGAATGTTTTGGATGTCGTTTGGCGTAAAATTCAACCCGTTCACCCCCGAATGCGTCATAAGCACGAGCTATAAGCTTCTTCCACCAACCGTTTTGCGGCGCCCCTCAAGCCTCTACCTGAGCAGGCGGACGATGAGATACAGGATAATCATCACAACTATCGGCGACAGGTCCATTCTCATCTTTATCCTGCTCTTCCGGTATATGCTCGCCAGGAGCTTCCTTGCGGGAATTAAAAGAGGTTCCGAAACCTGAACTATGAACCTCATGGGCGCGGAATCTCTTTTAACTACTACCAACTCACAAATCACTCTCAGCAGGATAATAGCTTCCATTGCGTAAACAACGGAACGAAGCGCAAATCCGGCTGCCTGCAAAACTGTCATCAGTCTATTTTACCCAGGTGAAAACACCTTTACTCTTCAGGTCGTCCTTCAGGTCGCCTGTGATTTCTATGCTGGCCGGCGTGGCTAAGAAAATGCCGCTGGAAATCTTCTGAATATCACCGTCCAGGCAGTAAACAGCGCCGCTCAGGAAATCCACCATCCTCTGTGCAAGAGGTGTTTCCACGTTCTCCACATTCATGATGACTGGCTTGTTGGATTTGAGATGGTCGCAAAGATCCCTGGCTTCAAGGATATTCGAAGGAGACATGACAACAACCTTCAGATTGTTGTTGTTATGCATGCTGAGGACTTTTCCCTGATTGGATTTGCGGGTGGTTTGGAGTTCATGCCTCTGGGGCACATTATCCACCACATCGTCATCATAGTAGTCTTCCTCGTCGTCCTGGGTGGACTCCCAGCCCACAAAATTCAGAAACTTCTCAAGCGCTTTAGCCATCGTATCTTCCTCCAGTTCTCTTGTGTAAAATAACCGGTCGGCAGTCAGGTCCTTTCACCGAAAATAGCGCTGCCTATCCGGACAATGTTGGCGCCTTCTTCAATGGCAATCTCAAAGTCGTTGCTCATGCCCATTGAAAGAAATTCCATACTCATATTTTCTTTTTTTTCCCTCTGCATGTCAACAGCCAATTTGCTTAATTCCCTGAAAACCCACCGTACCTCTTCCGGGTCCTCAGTATAAGGGGCAATGGTCATCAGTCCCTTAACATGAATATTACCCAGTTTTACCACTGCACTAACAAAATCTTTCAAATCTTTCGGGGAAACCCCTGCTTTGGTTTCTTCACCCGATACGTTCACCTGCACCAGGACATCCCAGACCCTGCCTGTTTTCTCGCCTCTGGCCTGGAGCGCCAGGGCAAGTTCCATTCTATCCAGGGAATGGATCAGGCTTACCCGGTTGTCCAGGTATTTCACCTTGTTGGTCTGCAGGCGTCCGATAATATGCCAGTGGCATTCCCTGTTAATTATATCGGCCTTTCTGATAAACTCCTGAACTCTGTTTTCGCCGAATTCGGCAAGCCCGAGGTCATATGCCTGCATCATTATATCGGGCTCCACGGTTTTCGTAACACCAACAAGCAGAATGTCGTCCGGATTGCGTCCCGATCGTAATGCCGCGTCACGGATCCTGCTTTTTACCGATTCAAGATTCTCCTTAAGCTGTGCGTTATCCCGGATCACTGGTCAATCACCTGTCCCTCTTCAATGTTTCTCGGATCGACTATGTAGAGGTCGAAGATGTTTACAAGCTCTTCTTCCGCCGCCTCAGGCAGGTTCTCTATGATGGCGTAATAGTCCTGCTTCGCCAGGATTCGTACGCGCCTGTAACGGGCCTTGCTCATGTCTATGACTATTATGTCCGCCGTCTGGTCCACGGGATTGATGTTCACAAGGCTCTCAACGGGCACCTTCATCCCCGTGACGCTCTGTACGATAAGATCCCCCTTAACGGCGCGCATATCCATGGTAAGCTCGATATACCGGTTCATGCTGGCGACGACCACGCATCTGTCGCCCTCGCTCTCCCCGAACCCTTCTATAACAACCGGGATGCGGCTGTTGAGCCCGTCAATCTCAACCTGGAGCTCAAGCTGCTTTTGGTTCATCTTGTGCTTTTCAAACTGGATCTTGAGGTCTTCGGCCATGTTCTTGGAGATATAGAACACAATCCAGGCTTCGTCGTTTGTTACCAGCTTCCCGTATTGCCCCTGGGACTTCACCTCTATCTCGGTGGGGGTAATCCATCCCTCCGAACCGGTTTCATCAGCAACCGCCCCGTCGATATCCCTGATGGTAATGGAATACCTGTTTTCAGGCGTCCAGCTCTCGTACCCGTCGCAATAGTAGGAAATAACGCCAGAAGCAGGGGAAATGACGCTCGCGATGGATTTGGCCTGGCTGTTCTTCAGCCTTTCCAGTTCCTCCTTCTCACGTGCGAACCGCGAGTCGGAACCGAGGTTCTCAAGGATGGTGCGCGCCCTGGCTTCAAGGACCCGGTCCATGGAGTTCCTCACCGAACCCAGGTCGCTCAGGTCCCCGGAATTGGAAAAATCGGCCAGCTTGCCGATCTGCTTTTCGATGGCTTCCTCCCATATCTTCCTTTCGCTTCCGGCGGAGGTTTCATATTCGCTGATCACGCGCTTTAGAAGCTCAATTTCCATCTGCCTGTAATTCTCAACTATATCGCGCATTTCCCTGCTTATCAGGGTTGCGATCTCCTGGTTCGCGCCGACCTTTTCGCCATAGGGTACCGTGGGAACGAGATAGCCTGATCCCGGAGATATGAGAAGCTGTTCTTTCCTCACGAATACACATGTCAGCGGCGTGGAAACCTCAAGGGTATCGCTCCTGATGACCGCGATCTCGGTGCTTGATGAAAAGAGCCAGTTCCAAAGGGCAGGCATGTAAATGATAACCAGAACAAGGACCAGCAGGCTGAACAGCCTCCTGCGCCTTCTCTTCTTTTTACCCGGTTTGCTTATTCCTTTCGGTTTGTTCCTTTCCTGGTCTTTTGTCATTTGCATTCCAACCTCCGGGGAATGTCTACAAATCGATGATTCCCCGTAAAGACAGCTCTTGTATGGCGCTCATTACACCCAGCTTCACGTGTTCGTACACAAGCCCGCCCTGCATGTAGGCAGTATATGGAGGTCTGATGGGGGCATCGGCGCTAAGTTCTATGGAAGAACCCTGGATAAAGGCTCCCGCCGCCATAATTACCGGCGCATTGTAGCCCGGCATATCCCAGGGCTCGGGTGTTACAAATGAATCTACCGGGGATCCTTTCTGGATGCCCTGGCAGAAAGCTATAACCGCGTCCTCACGGTTGAAGCGTATGGCCTGGATCAGGTCGCAGCGCTGGTCGAAGGGGCCCGGCCAGGTTTCAAACCCGAGGCGTCTCATGATCTCGGCCGTGAAAACCGCGCCCTTAAGGCTCTCGGCTACTATATGGGGCGCCAGGAAGAATCCCTGGAACATGAGCCTGTTCTGGCCGAGGGTGGCGCCCACCTCCCTGCCGATACCCGGAAGGGTCATGCGATAGGATATCATCTCCACGGCCTCGCGGGCTCCCGCAATGTACCCGCCGGTGGGCACGATCCCGCCCCCCGGGTTCTTGATGAGGGAACCGGCCATGACGTCGGCGCCCGCATCGGTGGGCTCAAGGGTTTCCACGAACTCGCCGTAGCAGTTGTCAACCATGACGAATATATCTTTCCTTACGGCCTTCACTATTTCAACCACCCGGGCGATCTGCTCCATGGTCACGGGCGGCCTGAAGGAATAACCCCGCGACCGTGTGAGGAACACCATCCTGGTACGCTCGTTTATGGCTTCGGTTATCGCCTCGAAATCGATCTCACCGTTTTTGAGTTCCACCTGCCTGTATGTTATGCCGAAGTCCTTCAAAGACCCGGCCCCGGGTTTTCCCCTTATGCCTATGACCTCATCCAGCGTGTCGTAGGGTTTTCCGGTAACCGACAGAAGCTCGTCCCCAGGCCGGAGCAAGCCGTAAAGGCACAGGGCCAGGGCATGGGAGCCGCAGGTGATGTTGTGCCGCACAAGGGCGTCCTCGGCCCCGAAAGCGCGGGCGTACACGGCTTCGAGGGTTTCCCGCCCCCTGTCGTTATATCCGTAGCCGGTTGTCCCGGCAAAATGTGAGTCGCTTACTTTCTCAAGCTGCAGGGCACGGATGACCTTAAGCTGGTTTATCTCCCTTATCGACTCAATCCGCGTGAACGCATCCTTTACCGCCTCTTCGGTTTCTTTTGCCAACTCAAGGATCGGGTCCTTTATCCCGAACTCCCCGTAGATATTTATCCGATGTTCCATAGATACCACTGAACACATCCCTTATATCATTTATATCGGCATCTTCACGCTACGGAATTGCCCCCGATCCTCTTAATTTGCGGATCCGGCGGCTTTTTCGCTTGCTTCTTCCAGTTCCTTGAGGGTATTCTCAACCTGTTCCCGTGTAACGGTGGTGGTATGCCAGAATTTGAAGGTCAGCGCGGTACGGCACATGTAAAGCGCCTGTTCCAGTTCGCCGAAATGGGCAAGGACACGGGCATAGTTGTAAAACGCATCGGGGAAATTCGGCCCGAGCTTGATAAGCTGCTGGTAGATCTCCCGGGCTTCCTCGTATTCTCCCCGGAGCAGCCGCGTGTACCCCAGGTTGTCCAGGATAACGGGACCGGTGTTATTGTATTCATAGGCCTCGAGGTTGAAGCTCAGGGCCTTGTCCAGGTCGCCCTTTTCAATGTAGAGGAAACCCAGTGTTCCGTATACGTTGGTATTCTTGTAGTTTTCGATGACCTTTTCCATCAGTGAGATGGCTTCGTCAAGCCCGCCCTTCTTCCAGAGGATCAGGGCTTTTGTCAGGTAGAGCGGATACCTGTACTCCTCCTTCTCCGCGTCCGATATGGCCTTTTCAATCTCGGCATCGGCCTCCTCTATTCTGCCCAGCTTCAAAAGCAGCCAGGCGAGGGAACCGCGGATGCTGTAGCTCCTGGGGCTCAGCTTCAATGCCGCTTTCATCATCCTGATGGACTTGTCATAGTCACCCTTCCGATAGGCCTGTGTTCCGATCAGGTTGAATATAACCGGAAGGTTCATGGCCAGGAGGTACAGGACTGCCAGTATTATACCGCCCGTCGTGCCAATCCAGGTAAACGCGAGAAAGAAGATCGCAAGAGGAATGATAATCCTTATAAGCAACAAGAATACTTTATTCATAACAACCTCCGCTGCGGGTGAATATATACGGCCTTCGGGGAAGCCTGCCGGATCTCCCTCAAAAAGGCGTCAAAATAAAGCCTCCCGGTACAGGGCAGGCTATTTCATCATACCATTTTGGCTTACTTTTTTCAATTGAGCCGGGAAAATCAGTCTTCCTGGGGCTGGCTTTCAACACCATCACCGATGGGAAGGTAAATGAAAAAGCGGGTCCCTTCGCCCTCACGGCTGGCAATCCTGATCCTGCCGCCGTGCCTCAGTATTATGATCCTTGCTATGGAAAGCCCAAGCCCATGTCCGCCTGTGTTGCGTTCCCTGGCGGCGTCCACCCTGTAGAAACGGTCGAAAATGCGCGGAAGGTCCTTTTCGGGGATCCCTACGCCCGTGTCCTCCACCACCGCTACAGCATACCCGTCATCCTGGTCCAGCCTGAAGGTCACGGTGCCGTCGGGAGGCGTGAACTTGAGGGCATTGTCGGCGAAGATCCTGAGTGCCTGCTTGATCCTGGCTGCATCTCCGTATATTTTGATGCCGGGCGGTACATTGCTTTTGATCTCATGACCGGTATTCAGCATCCTGGTTTCCTTCACCAGTTCCTCCATCATGTCGCTGAGGTTAAAATGCTCTTTTACAAGCAGAAGCGAACCCTGGTCGTTTCGGGCGATGAATAGCAGTTTTTCCACCAGGTCCTGCATGTTCACCGATTCCTTCTTGATGGCGGAAATGGCCTCGTCGAGGATCTCCCTGTCTTCCTTGCCCCATCTCTCAAGCATCCCGGCATAGCCCTGGATCACCGATATTGGGGTTCTAAGTTCATGGGAAGCGTCGGATACGAACTGGTTCTGTTTCTCGTAGGCCTTTTCGATTCGGTCCATCATCCTATTGAAGGTCAGGGCGAACTTAAGGAGTTCGTCGGTAGCGTCGCTGACATTGAGCCGCAGGTTCAGGTTCTGCGAGGATATGCTGCTGGCCTTGCTGATCATCTCGTCAATAACCCCGAATGTTTTCCGGGTAACCAGGCGACCCCTCAGGCCGATGACTGCAAGGGACGCTCCGAACATCAGAACTCCTGCGCCGCATAAGAATAACAGCTTTTTAAGCTGCCAGGACACATGGAAAAAGACCTGCAGGTAAACCCTGTGCCCCCCGGGCAGGTCAACCCTGCCTGAGCGTGCCATATAGGTACCGTCTTCCATTCTCAGGAAGTATACGGGAGAATAGCTGACAGTGCGGATCTGGGGGAAGTTTGAGGCCAGGATAACATATTCCTCGTCAAGCAGGACCAGGGAGAGGTCCTCGGCCGCGTTCACCGCAGCTGCCATATCCTCAAGCCTTCTCATGCCCTTGATTTGATCCAGCGTGGGCTTCGCCTCCCGCACGAGGCCTGAATAGTCAAACCAGGCTGTTGCCGCCAGCATTATGAACAGCCCTATGGACATGCAGAGTATAAGCATCCTGTTATATGAAGATGTAATCCTTGAGGCAAGGGACATCCTGGGCTTGTCCCCGATTGCCCCGCCGGGCGTTGGGGGACTGGTGGGCCTGGTTTGGCCGGGTTGGCCGGGTTGTTCCCGTTGATCCGGCCGGTTCGTCTGCTCGTTCCCGGACGCCGCCCTTGTCTCCTCGCTATTCCTGGTACTCAAAGATATACCCCACTCCGCGGATGGTCCTTATGTAATTGACCCCGTACTTCTGATCGATCTTGCTCCTCAAATAGCGTACATAAACATCGGTCACATTGGTATCGCCGATGAAGTCGTATCCCCAGACATTCTCGATAAGCTTTTCACGGTCCAGCACAATTCCCCTGTTCTCCATGAAATACAGCAGGAGGTCATACTCCTTCTTGCTTAATGGGATTTCCTCACCGTCATATGTAACCCTGTGCTGCATCTTGGAAAGCACCAGTTTCCCGCACGCGATGGTATCCTCGTTGTTCTCCCTTTTTGCCGACTTGCGCTTCAAAGCCACCCGGATCCTGGCCAGGAGTTCTTCTATGGCGAAGGGCTTTGTGACATAGTCATCTGCTCCGCTGTCCAGGCCTGTGACCTTGTCGGATATGTCATCCTTGGCGGTAAGCATGATTATGGGAATATCAGAGAACTTCCTTACGCGCCTGCAGACCTCGATCCCGCTCATAAGCGGAAGCATCAGGTCCAGGACCACAAGGTTGAAGTCCCCGTCTTTTATGCGCTCCAGCCCGCTCCTGCCGTCGGAGGCGATCTCCACCTCGTAGCCTTCATGCTTGAGTTCCAGTTCCAGGAACCTGGCTATCCTGCTTTCATCCTCCACTATAAGAATCCTTTCAGCCATATGCGCCTCCAAGATATGTTTTTAGCACAGGACAGCCCCTTATCCTGTGCCATTTGTATAAGAACCAAAAGATTGCTGATCTATTCGATTGTATACTCCTTGTAGCCATCCTTTTTGTCCTGCTCTCCGTTCTTCTTCGGTTCGGGAGGCATCGGCGGACGCCCGGCAGGCTGGTTTTTCTCCCTCATCTTTTCGGATATATTGCTGAAAAAGGCGTTAACATCCGCATTCCCGCTCTTCATGTCACGGATGGACACCCTGTAGCCAAGCATAATGAAGAATACGAACAGCACCACAACAAGAATCCACAGGGGAAGCATGAACAGGAGGAAGATAACCGGGATGCTGAACAGGACCGATTTATTGTCCTCAACAACAATCCTGGTGTCAAAGCCTTTCTGCAGTATGTTGGAAAACCCCTGTCCATTGTGATGCTGCGGCCTGCTTCCCTGCCAGTTGTAGGCATGGCTGCGGTATCCATCACGGTATCCTGACCTTCCGGTTTTGCTCCGTTCGAAATCTATGATGGCATCCAGTACGTCCCCATTATTGCGCTCAAGGAAGTATTTTGCATCCTCATAACTGCTGTTGGTGCGCTTTCTGAACTCATCAACCTGCTCCATTGTAATCATAGGTCTCACCTCCAACCCAGGCTGCGCCTATACTATTTGCTCCTTGCCTGGGTCCTCTCCCTTATCCGGCTGATGATGCTGTTGAGGTCATAGTTATCATCCCGCATCTCCCGTATGCTGAACCTGTAGCCCAGGATCATCATGCCGACCGAAATCAGGATCATGACGTGCCATAAGGGGGCAAGGATCAACGGGAACAGTATGGGAATACTGAAGCTCCTTCCTGAATTATCGGCAATTACGATCCTGATGTCCAGCAGCCTCTGGAATATCTTCATTATCCTCTGCCCGAAATCAGGCCGGCTCCGCCTGTATCTGTATCCGTATCCGTAAGCATGTCCGGCGTGCTGGTGCTGGTAGCCGCGGTTCCTGTCCCGTTCAAATGCTACAATGGCTTCCAGCATATCGCCATTATACTTCTCCAGGTAATACTTCGCATCGTCATAGCTGCAGTTCGTACGCCTTCTGAATTCTTCGACCATCTCAATGGTAATCATCTTCAGCACCTCCGAAAACATAAGGGGTAACTTACGTTTTCATTCTACCCTGCGAGTATTAGGCGCATCTTTATGATCCATTAGAGTTTTATTAGAATCGGCATCAGAAGGCATTAATGCTATTCCCACTCGATTGTTGCCGGGGGTTTGCTCGTGATATCGTACACAACGCGGCTGACGTGCCCCACTTCCTTAACTATCCGCTCCGAAACCCTGGCCAGAACATCAAGGGGAATCCTGGCCCATTCGGCCGTTACGAAATCCTTTGTGACAACGGCACGCAAGGCCACCGTGTATTCATAGGTCCTTTCGTTATTTTTCACGCCTGTGCTCCTCATGCCGGTGAGTATGGCAAAGTACTGGTTGATGCTTTTGTCCAGACCGGCCCTGGCGATCTCGTCCCTGAAGATGTAATCCGCCTCGCGGAGGATGTCCAGCTTCTCTTTTGTCACCTCGCCGATGACCCTGACCGCAAGTCCCGGACCCGGGAACGGCTGACGCCATACCAGTTCCCCGGGAAGCCCAAGTTCCAGCCCGACTTTCCTTACTTCATCCTTGTACAGGGTTTTCAGGGGTTCGATGAGCCCTTCAAACTCCATGCGTTCCGGCATCCCGCCAACATTGTGGTGGCTCTTTACGAGCCCTTTATTGCCTGTCCCGCTTTCGGCTATATCCGGGTATATGGTTCCCTGGGCAAGGAATTCGATCTTGCCGATCTTCTTCGCTTCCTCTTCAAAAACCCTTATGAATTCCTCCCCGATGATCTTCCGTTTCTTCTCCGGGTCGGTAACGCTTTTCAGCCTGCCAAGGAAACGGTCCTGGGCATCCACCCTTATCAGGTTCATATGGAACTGGTTCCTGAATACCTGCTCCACCTGGTCAGCCTCATTCTTGCGCAAAAGCCCATGATCCACAAATATGCATGTAAGCTGGTCTCCCACAGCCTTATGCACGAGGGCTGCCGTCACAGCGGAATCAACACCGCCGGACAGGGCGCATAAAACCCTCTTGTTTCCTACCTCGGCCCGTATCTCGTTTACGGCTTTTTCGATAAAAACCTTCATATGTGCCTCCTCAAGTTAAGGCATTTTCCAACACCCGATTTTATGTCAGGATTTTAGCACAGTTCATGGAAAAAATAAAGGCAGATGGCGATTGGCAAAGAAAAAAGCCGCCTTTTGCAAAGGCGGCATTCTGGTGGGCAATGAGGAACTCGAATCCCCAACTTTCACTACGTCAAAGTGACACTCTACCAATTGAGTTAATTGCCCGTGCAATAGATATTATAGCGAGTGTCTTTTAAAATTTCAAGCCCCTAATATTGGCGACGGTTCGAACCAAGGGGGCAGTTCGAACCAGGGGGACGGTTCCTGTGGTTCGAAACCATTAGGGCAGTTCCTGTGTTTTTACCCGAACTGCTATCCTCAAATCTTCCCCGCTGCGCTCCTCACACCCCAGAATTATCATCGCGGGCGAGCGTCAGCTAAACGGCAATCTCCTCATTGGTTTTCCATAAGAATACTGTTTATCATATCCGCGAAGGTACGGACATCCCTGAAGCCTGAAGGGTTCATCTCAAATTTAAGCTTTCCGTGACAAACCGCTTTTTTCTTACCGCGAAAACCATATACGGTCCTTGCCAGGCAACCTTTATAGCAGCCGACACAATCATCCAGGTTATGAAACATTCGCTCTGCAAAATCGGGCGACCTGTCGTACAGCCTGTTAAGTGTCTCTTCCATCATGTCTGCTTTCCTGTGCCATGTATCCGGTGGACCCTGTGTTATCAGGTACCATTGGAGAGAATGGTCAAAAATGTCGTTGCTTAAGTAAAGCGCATATGAAACGCCATGGTCGGATGCGACATATGTAATCTTGCTGCCGTTTTTGTCTACCTGGCGTTTGAACTTGAGCGGCCTTAACGCCCTCAGGTATTCGTCAATGCCCAGTATTTCTTCCTTGATTATCGGTGGCAAGAGAGAGATGCATCTTTCAAAGGTTGGCTTATCATTCCTGGATATTGCTTCATTTCTTGTTTTGGGAGCAGGGAGTCCCTTATCGGTATGCAATATCCCGCAAGTGTCGCTATACTCGGTTATGGCAACCGATTTGATACAAAGATTGACCAGCTTGTCACAGGCGATTTTCAGTTCAAAGCCTTCTTCATTGGCTTCCCTGAAGGCTTTTGATTTCATATACTTCTCATTGGCCGAATAATACCGTTCCTCTCCGTCAACCAGGATCTGCATTTCCTTAAGATCGTATATAAGGGTAATATGGGCGAACTGGTTCATGGGTATATCGTTGTGGAAATAGATTACCTTTCTCGTTGGAGATACAATGTCATCAATACGCCTGTTGTCGGTGCACAAGGTGCCGAAATTGACATGTCCATTTCCCAAAAGCACATATAAACCCGGCGCGTCAATCTTTGCCGTTATGTCGATTCTCAGTGGCAGCCTGTATTTGTCAGGCAGATAAATATACGAGTTGATGGACAAAAACTCCCTGTCAAAACGCTGTGTCGGTATTGCACGATGAGTGGTGACATAAAGCATGTTATCCCTGTACTCGCTCTCGACGTGACCTTTTGTTTTGAAGCCGGTCAGGTTAATATCATACTTCATTCCGGACACGCTCCTTTATTCAGGCAAGCCATTGGGACAGTCCCCGCGGCTTTTCCTGTCCTGGCAAGCTACGGGCCCCCGCGGCTTTTCGGGCACGCTCCTTTATTCAGGCGAACCACTGGAACCGTCCCCGTGGTTTGCGTGGTTTGCCTTTCCGCGGGCTGCCTTCTTCCTGAAGATCAGCACGATGATTACCGCCGTCAGGACCATGACAGCGGCCACAAGAACTATCACAAGCGTCATATCACTGGAAACAGCGGGTTTCTGGGGCTTCGCAGCAGGTATGAGGCCTTCGTAAACCACCTCATTTGCCGGCAGGTCCGGATTTGTGGGGTCGCTCAGGCAAACCCACCCCTCATTTGCGTAGAAATAGCCGACATATCCCCACTCACGGCCATCCTCATCGGTGTATATGTAGCTGAAGCTCAACTCGCCGCCTTCCCTGTCCTTCATGCTGACAGACGATCTTACAACACCTGAGCCCGGATAGGTCCAGAAATTGATCTTACCCTCATAATCCCGGGCATAAAATCCGCCCAGGTAATCTTTGAACTCATCCCTGTGATCCTCGACGAAGGCGTAGTGGTCATATACTGCCAGGAGGTCTTCCATGGGTATCCACCCTGTTTTGGTGAACTCGTCATGCATCCAGGTAGCAACAGCCTTGTCCTGGTCCCGCCTGAACTGGACCACACCCCATTTTTCACCGTTTCCCCGGGTATATGTGAAGGAAACATAGAACTCGTTGCCGTTCTCAAACTGGTCAACAATCCTTGAGGATCCCGGCCTCTGGTATATGGTGATATAACCCTTGGGACCGTTAGCCAGGTAGTATCGGTCCTCGTAATCGCAATCGCCAAAATGATTCTCGTAGAAATCGTCCTGAGGTGACCAGATTGCGTCCGCGCTCGCAGCTATAGCTGCTGCCATACCGCACAGCAGCAGCGCAGACAGAAATACGGCCAGCCTGCTGACTAACCTCTTTTTCACGTCCATCGCTCCTTTGTATTTTTATGTAATCACGACCCGCGCTTTCTCCTGAAGTTCCGCCTGATGAGCAGCACAGTCAGGATCACGGCGACGGCCACAAGACCAACAATGAATGGCCAGGTTCTTTGCCATAAATTGTATAACAGTTCTCCTCCAGTTATCATGTCCGCGTTAACAATAACCGGTGTCCAGATAAAAGACAACATGAAAACAAACAGGAAAACAGCCAGTTTTCGTGATGCATTCTTTCTCATATCACATGCTCCTTTCTGCAGGTCGCCTACAGCAACCTGTTGATCATCAGGCCGATGCCAAAGGAAAAGGCATTGGCAAAGGCCGAGAACCTGAACGGATGGCCAATGCTCACGGCATACGCCTTATAATGCAGGCCTTCCACAATAAATGCCGAAACCTCAAGGATGGCTGTTACCAAAAGCGGGCTCCATGAAGTATATATGCCTGTCACATGATAGCACAGCACCACCACCGGGTTGGTCACGATGTTTACAAGGCAGACAAGAAGAAGGTCCTTCCTGTGCCGGATGCCGCAAAGAAGCGCGAACCCCTCTTCCAAAACCAATGTAAGTCCCAAAGAAATCCCCAATGATGAAAGGAGCCATTGCACCATCAGGCTTTCACCACCTTCTTAAGCCCCACGAGCAACAACACAAGTGAGACAAGTGAGGCTGCCGCAAAACCTGAAGGGGTGCTTAACAGTTCGTCCGCTCCCAGGTAAACGGGAATAAAACCCAGGAACAGGGCAAAAGTAAGGAGTCCGAAGGCAAAGCCTTTGGCGCCGGGTATCATGCGGGCTGCTGCCCAAAGGGTTATGGGCATTGTCATGTTGAACAGGAAAACGGCCAATACACCCCACAGGGGATCATTGGAAAACAGGAATGCCGCGGCTGAAAACCCCAGGGAGAGAATAGACGCCCTGGCCGCTCCTGCCATATCCGCCAGGATACCTCCAACTGCCTTGCCAAGGACCACGGCGCATATCAGCGCCAGTCCCCAGTATCCCTCACCCTTCCATGGGAATGAAAGGACCAGTCCCACATATGACCTGAGGATGACAACAACAAACAGGCAGCCGAGGATTAAAAGCGCTTCAGGCGAACCGGCCCCTTCCAGGGACAGGGTGAGATTTCCGGAGATGAACGACCGTTTCCATATATATTGCAAAAACAGGATAACAGCAGCGGTCACGAGAAGTACGGCCACTGACGGCACACCTGGCGCGCCGCGGTTTCCGAGGATGGTTCCGAAATATATCCCGAAAGCACCGGGGGAAACAAAGATGCCCAAAGGACCGCTCTTTCCGCGGCTGATATTCAGCACATCGATACCGCCTCCAATATGAAACAGGGCGTTTCCTATACCCAGGGCCAGGACGGCTGCCATGGGCATGCCTGATACCGGGTACGCGAGGGCGACAAGTACACAGCCTGCGGCCGCGCATACGGCATTGCGGTTGAACCTGTCGGCCATAAGGCCGATCGGCATTTGCATGGCAAAGGCAAGGAAATTGTAGATCAGCATCCACAAAAACCATTGTTCCGAGAAGCGTATCCTGGAAAACATAAGATACGCGCATGAGAAATCCACAAGAAAATGCGACACGGCATAGGTCGCAACGATAAAACCGGTTCGAGTTGCAGGACTCTGGTTACTATGTATCATTTTACAAGTTCTCCGTTTGCGACTACAGAATAAGGCAGCCGATCTTCTTCACACCCGGCTGCCATCAACTATTATTACCAATGTATCAGCCTTATTCCTCCATGTCAACAGGATCGGCCGCACCCTTCTTTTTATACGTAAGCAGGAAGTTCCTGAAGGAAGTGGTAATGGTTTATCAAACCACAGGAACCGTCCCCCTGGTTCGAACCACAGGAACCGTCCCCCTGGTTTGATCCCCCTGGCTTAATGCTTTTTCTTCCTGTTTTTCTTGAGCTTTGCGCTTGCCTTCTTGTTTGCCCCGATGTGGGTGAGGACGCGGGGGTCTATGGTCTTCTTCGGCTTTACCGGCTTCGCCTTCTTGAACGCCGCTGCGTCTTCCCCGGTTCCGTTGCCGTTTTCGGAATCCAGCAGGATAAAATCGATCTGCCTTGATTCTGGCGTTGACTTGACCACCTGGACCCTTACCCTGTCGCCTATCCTGAACCTTTTCCTGGTCCTCTCGCCGACGAGGGACAGGGACCTGGCATCGTACTCGTAATAGTCGTCGTCGAGGCTTGAGAGCCTCACCAGGCCTTCCACGGTATTGTCCAGTTCCACGAACATGCCGAAGGCGGTGACGTTCGATATAATCCCTTCAAATTCCTCGCCCAGGTGCTCCCGCATATACTCGGCCTTCTTCATCTGCTCGCAGTCACGCTCCGCATCCTCGGCAGCCCGCTCCCTCTCGGAATTGCTCTTTGTGATCTCGGGAAGGATGCTCCTGTAGTGCTCGATCCTCTTTTCATCCAGCCTGCCGCTCATCTGCTCCTTCATGATCCGGTGGATGATCAGGTCGGGATAGCGCCTTATGGGTGAAGTGAAATGGGAATAATAATCGGCGGCCAGCCCGAAATGCCAGTCGTGGACATCGCTGTACCTGGCCTTCTGCAGGGACCTGAGCATGAGGGTGCTGATGGCCTTCTCCTCCGGGGTCCCCTTGATCTGGTTCAGGATCTCCTGCAGTGCCTTTGGATGGACGTCCCGGTACCCTTTCAGGTGATATCCGAAGGCGCTTAAAACCTGGTTCAGGCTCTCCATCTTCTCGGGATCAGGATCCTCGTGGATCCTGTAAACGAAGGGCACACCCAGCCAGTAAAAATGTTCGGACACCACCTCGTTGCACGCAAGCATGAATTCCTCGATGATGCGGTTGGCTATACTTAATTCATACTTCTTTATCTCAACGGGCTTTCCGTTCTCGTCGACTATGATTTTCGCCTCGCTGAAATCAAAGTCCACCGCGCCCCTTTTCATCCTCTTTTCCCTGAGGATCAGGGCCAGTTCCTTCATCCGGTTAAAGTCCTCTATGTGCTCCCTGTACCTCTCCTTGAGCTCCGGGTCATCTTCCTCCAGGATCCTGTACACATTGGTGTAGGTCATCCTCTCCCTGACCCGGATAACGCTTTCAAAGATCTCGTGGTCTTTCACCTTGCCGCTTTTGTCTATCTCCATCATGACGCTGAAGGCCAGCCTGTCCTCCCCGGCGTTCAGGCTGCATATGCCGTTGGAAAGCTCCTTGGGAAGCATGGGGATGACCCTGTCGGGGAAATACACGCTGGTACCCCGATGCAGTGCCTCACGGTCCAGCATGGAACCCTCCTTTACATAATGGGATACGTCGGCAATGTGGACTCCCAGCAGGTAGTCGCCATTATCAAGGATCTGGATCGATACGGCGTCATCCAGGTCCCTGGCATCCTCGCCGTCTATGGTCACCATCCGAAGATCCCTCAAATCCCTCCTGCCTCTTATGTCCTCTTCCCTGACTGCCTGCGGGGCCTTCCTTGCCTCCTTGAGCACCTCTTCAGGGAACTCATACGGGATGCCGTATGCCCGGATGATGGACATGATATCAACGCCGGCATCGCCGCTGTTTCCGAGGATCTCGATAATCTTTCCCTCGGCGTTCCGGTTTGCTTCGGGCCACCTGGTTATCTCCACGACCACCTTCTGGCCGGTTTTAGCCCCGTTGGTGGAGTCACTGGGAATGAACACATCCCTGAAAAGCCGGGAATGGTCCGGGGTGACAAAGCCAAAACTGCCGCTCATGTCAAAGGTGCCCACTATGGTCTTATGGACGCGAGTCAGTATCTTAACTATCTCGCCTTCCCGGGTCCTTGTGGGGGTGGCAGGCCTGGTTACGCGTGCCATTACCCTGTCGCCGTGCATGGCGCCGCTTATGGCATTTGCGGGTACAAACACATCCTCTTCCCCGGTATCGGGTATAACAAAGCCGAACCCTTTCTCATGGGCCTGGAACCTGCCCGTAACAAGGCCCATCTTGCCGGGAACGCCGTACCTCTCCTTCCTGGTTTTTATGATAAGCCCTTCCTCTTCCATTTCATTAAGAAGGTTTATCAGAAGCGGTATATCCTCCCCGGGAACATCCAGGACTGTCACAAGCTCGGACAATAGCAGCGGCTTGTACGCTTCCTCTCGCATAAAGGCCAGTATGCGCTTTTTTCTCTCTTCCATCAGGTTCAATCAATCCTCTTCCTTTCATGTGCCTGCATCCGGATTAAACAAAAGCGGCTTTATACAGCCGCCCATCTTTATCTTGGTTGACAGTTCAGTTTTTTATTCAATACTCCATGATGCCTTTCGACGGGATCAGCCACTCCGTGCGCCGCGGTTCCAATCCGCGCCTGTGAATCACAGGACATCCCTTACAGCCTTAAGCGAAAGCTCCGCAAAGTCCTCGACGCTTAAATCCAGTTCGCTGCACGAGGCTATCCGTTCCCTGCTTATATCTATCGCGAAATTGGGATCGGCATAACATTTCATAATCATTTCGGTGTCTATGTTTCCGATGGATTTGTCGGGGGTGATTTCAACGCACGCCGCAATCAGCTTCGCCATGGGGGACGCACAATAAATCGCCTTGTCCAGCTTCCTCCTCCTTGCCAGGTTGTTGGCGGGATTATGGGCCCTCACCGCATAGGCAATTGTCCGGTCAAAATCCAGGGCTTCAAGGATGTCTCCGCCCATCATCCCGTGAATATTCATGTTCCAGTTGACCCTTTCAAGGTCAATGTCATGGACAAGGCCGGTTATCCCCCACAGATCCACATCTTCGTGAAAGCGCCTGGCCAGGGATCTCATAATGGCTTCAACGGCCAGGCTGTGGAGGATAATGTCCTGGTTCTCAATCCTCAGATTTAATTCTTCCATCGCCCTTTCGCGATCCACTGCCAACCTCCAAAGCTTTCATCTAAAGGTAATTATACCAGATAGTCCATGCATGGCAATAGCGAAAAAGAGCCGTACGTCATAATCATGCGGGCTTTCCGGGCAAACTGGCTATATGCGCTGAAAAAATTGCGTGTTGATTTTAATGATCGCATGGGATACAATTGTTGCCGTGGCAACCCCACGGCCAGTTCGCAAAATCCTGGCCGGCTTCCAGTATGGAAGGCCAAAGCCTGTGGTCCCTGTTGGAAGCCAAACAAAACTACGTAGCCTCCGGCGGCTAAGTTTAATGCCGGCCGCATGGGTCTTTACATGCGGAAGAAGGATAAAACATGAGAATAAAAACCCGATCAATCGTACAGGCCGCGGTAATTGCCGCGGTATATGCTTCCCTGACCCTTTTGATAAAGCCCTTCGCCTATGGTCCAATACAGTTCAGGATCTCCGAAGCCCTTACAGTTCTGCCTGCCGTTCTTCCCGCATCCATTCCAGGGGTTTTTGTCGGCTGCGTCCTTGCAAACTTCCTCGGAGGATTCGGCATAGTCGATATCGTCCTCGGAAGCATTGCCACGCTCCTGGCAGGTTTATCAACCTGGCTTTTGAGGAAACGCACCTTCTTGCTTCCCCTGCCCCCCGTGGTGTTCAACGGGCTCATCGTGGGCTCCTATGTCTACCTGCTGTATGACAGGACCTACCCCTGGCCTCTTACCATGCTCTTCATCGCCATATCAGAAGCCATTGTCTGCTATGGCCTTGGCCTGCCGCTCCTGTCCCTGGTCAGAAAAAACCGGATTATCCGGGAGGCATTGAACATAACAATTGAATAAAACCACTTGTTTTTTGGCACGGCCGGGTGGGTAAATATTATTCGTATGTCATATTCATGCTTCATCAATGAAGGAGCTTTGTAATGAGACGAGTCAGCTTAAAACAGGTTCGTGATGACGATGTTCTGGCACGACCCATTTACGATATCGACGGCCGAAGGCTGCTCAACGTGGGAGTCAGACTCACCCCATCCATCGTCGGCAAACTTATGGAAAAGGGCGTTTCCAGTGTATATATCGAGGACGAACTATCGGAAGACGTAGAAATTCATGGCGTTCTGACAGACGAAACCAGGAACCAGGCCAAGATGACCATCCGCAACGAGATGAACAGACTTTCCAACAGGGGCGAGATAGACTACGGGGCTTTAAAGAAGTCTGTGGAGCATATCATGGACGAGATGATGTCCACCAGGATAGATGTCCTTAACGCAAATGATATCCGCACCCAGGACGAACTGGTCTATGCCCATTCGATAAATGTCTGCATCATGGCCATCGCTCTGGCGAACAAGCTCTCACTGCCGCCAGCCAAGGTAAAAAGCATCGCCATGGGCGCCATGCTGCATGACATAGGGAAAGCCCTGATACCAAAGGATCTTCTCAACAAGAAGGACCCAACCCCCGCCGAACAGGCCGAGATAAAAAAGCATCCCCTGTTGGGGTACCAGGCAATAAAGGATATTTCCGAAGTCTCGGCCACGTCAAAGATCACAGTGCTCATGCACCACGAACAGGTGAACGGCGGAGGATACCCGATGGGCCTGAACGGCGACTACATACACTATTCTGCGAGGATTGTAAGCATTTGCGACGCGTATGACCAGGCCATCAACGACGAGCGCTACAAGAATGTATACCAGACCACTGACGCGGTGGAATACCTGGTCGGCGGGTCGGGCCATATATTCGACAAATCGCTGGTTGACATGTTCATGAAGATTGTCCCGATCTATCCCGAAGGTACCATAGTGCTTTTGAGCAACGGCATGTTCGCCATCGTTGTAAAAAACAACCCGATCTATATGACACGTCCCGTTGTAAGGCCGTTCTACAACCCGAAAACCGGAATCAAGTACGACCGTTCGTTTATCATAGACCTGCAGCACGAATTATCCATTAAGATCGTTCGTGAAATAAATATCAATCTCAAGGATATAGGATAGCCATAACCGGCTCCAATTTCAGGTTGCGCATATCATGCAGCTTAAGTAAGAAAGCCCGGGAAAACCCGGGCTTTGATATATTCCGTTAAAACCTTCTTCCGCCCCCGCCATGGCTGCGTCCGCTGCTGCTCCTGTGGGTGGAGCTTCCTCCTCCTCCGCTGCCGGAACTGCTGCTTACATCCCTCTTTGTGACGGCGGTCCTTATGAAGTTATCCCGGCTGACCCGGAGATTGACCGAGTCGCGGTCCAGGTATGTTTCGGCAGTAATGGTTTTCCTGCCCTTATTATACGCAGCCATTATGGCGACCGATATCCCTGCAGCGATCAGCGAGATGATCAGAAAGCCCGGAATGTGCCAGGTCGCTTTTCTGAATCCGCCGGAGGTGTAATAATCCACCTCTGTCAAAAACCTGTCCGCGGCGGAATAAAACCGGTCATTCTTTAAATGTCCTTCCATTTTGTCGAGAATCTTGTCAATCCTGTTGTCCGTGAAAATATCTATTCCTTTCCCGCTGGTGGAGATCCAGGCGATCCTGTTGTCCATGTCGATCAGGAGCAGGATACCGTCATAACTCCGCCCGTATCCGAACCCGTTGTAATCGAAGAAGTCGTCGGCATAATCCATGGATCTCTTGCCCTCCGCGTCGTCGATGGTGACCACAACGACGTCAAAGCGCCTGTCTTCCGCTATCCTCTGCGCTTTATCCATGAGGAGTTCCTCTTCCTCATCTTCAAACAGGTCGGCGTAATCATATACCTTGAGTTCGGTATCCAGGGCAAATGCAGGCAGCGTGCAGACCAGGAGGGAAAGAATGGCCATGACCAGTAACAAGCGCTTTTTCACATCAACACCCCCCCAATCAGGAACAGGGCTGTAAAGACTGCCGCCGCGATGCCGCTGAACCATGCGATCACCCTTCCGATGCTTATGGGAAGGTTGCCGACTACTTTTCCTGTCTGCCCGTTCATGGCAAAGAGGTATTTCTTGTCCTTGTGCTTGTAGATCAGCATCCAGACGGGCAGCAGCGTGTAATGGACCAGCTTGTTTTTGATTCGGACCTCTTTATGGGTAACCTGGATCGCGTCATATCCCCTTGCTGTCAGCATGAGCTGGGTGACAGTGTCCTCCGCGACCCTGTCCTTTATGCGAGGCCACACTGTTTCCTTGTCCACATCGTATTTTTCGGCAAGGTACCCGGATAGGTATGACATTGAGAAATCCACCATCTGGCTGTAATCATAGGGCTCCAGGAGGTCCATCATGTTATCGTCCATTTTGGACGACCCGTCGGCTGGAACGCCCGTGAACCTCATGTCACCCTCCCTGAAGATCTCGAAGTAGCTGGTCTCGGTATATTCATACTTGCCGCTGCGCCATTTCCTGATCTTCTGGGCATTGGCGCGGAGGGTTCCCGAAACGGAACAGTCATGAAGCCAGAAAGGCAGGTACATGCCCGTGATCTTTTCCATCTGGGGCTTTGACTTGAACCCCGAAGGCACCAGGGGCTTTTTCCTGCACCAGTTTATAAAGGCCTTCTGGGCAGCCTCCTTGCTGATCTTGAACGGGATCACCCTTGACGGGCGGTATTCGCCCGACAGCCGTGCCGGGATAATGGTGGGGTTATGGCAGAAAACGCAAAAGGTTGCGGCGGTTGTGGCATCGGTCACAATCTCCGCGCCGCAGTCCGGGCACCTGTATGCCCTTGCGTTCCGGTTGAACTCCTCGTCAACCTTGATCTCCTCCTGCCCTGTTTCCACCTCGGCTTCGGGTTCAGCCTGCTCGGCGAATTCCTTCTCCTTTTCGGCCTCCTCGGCGCGGCGTTTCTCAAGGGTCGCTATATCAAAGGAGCCCAGGCAGAACTTGCAGTCCCATCTTTGCACATCCGCGTTGAAAGTCAGTGAAGCGCCGCACTGGGGACACTTGTACACCATTACCGACATAGAACTCACACCCTTTCGGCACCTTTTTCAGCCTGGACTTCAGTTGGCGTCCTGTTCGTCGAAAGGATCACCGCATTCGGGACAGAACTTCGGCGGGTTCGAAGGATCGGACGGTGTCCATCCGCACTTGTTGCACTTATATGTCTTTGCCGCTGTTTCAGGCTTTTTGTTTCCGCACTGTGGGCAGAACCTGCCGCTGTTTACGGCGCCGCAGGAGCACTTCCAGGTATTGTCTTCAGCCTTGGGCTTTCCGCAGTTCATGCAGAACCTTCCGGTATTGCTTGTTCCGCAGGAGCATACCCAGGCCGCTGCTCCGGCCGCCTGCGGCTGCTGTTGTTGCTGTTGCTGCGGCGGCTGCTGCACCGGGTACTGGTTAGCCTGGGGAAAACCACCCATGAAGGCTCCCGCTGTCTGCATACCCATGCCTACGCCCAAAAATCCGGTCATGGCGCCTGCGGGATTTGATCCGGCTTTTGCAATTCCGTCCGCCAATTGGGTCTGGACATAGCCTGCCCTTACATACGGATCTGACATCATAGAGCCCTGGTTGCGCATATTGATCAGGCGCTGGGATTCCTCGGTATAGGAGATGCTGTTGATTCCTACAGACTCAATCTGCATGCCCCGTTTTGACGTCCACGAATCGTCCAGGACATCGGACAGATACTGGGCAAGTTCCATGGTCTTTGATCCAACATAGGATATCTGTATACCATCCACGGACATCTTGCTGATAGCCGTCTGAAGCGCTCCTAAGAATTCCGAAAGATAGAGCTTATGTATATCGGTTATTTCCACCCTGTCCTTGTTCTTGGGTATTGCCTCGGTGTAGAACTTCAAAGGATCAACGATCTTGATGGAGAAATACCCGTGGCAGCGCAGGAACAGCTCGGCATTGTAAAAATGATCCAGGTAGTTGATCGGGTTAACGGTACCGAAAGCAATGTTCTTGATCTCCTGAAGATTAATGAATATTACCTTCTGGGCATAAGGTGTGGTCCCACCGTACTTGATCCTGCTGAATGTTTCTTTCAGCGCATCTCCGAACTGCCCGCTGAAAAGGGATGGCGAGGAAGAATTATCGACCTTGTAATAGCCGGGCTCCGCGGTGTAATCCACCACCTTGCCGCCGTCAGTCAGGATCATGAACTGGTTCGGGTAGACATGGATAATCGATCCCTGGGATACGATATTGTCGCTCCCCTTGATGTTCCGGTTCCTCTTGTCATTGCGCACCTTGACACCTGTAGTCATTACCGTGGTGTCGCTCATGTCGTTAGCCTCGATGACTTCCAGCCACTGGTCTGCAAGGCCTCCGCCTATGGCTTCAATTGCAGCTCTGATAATTCCCATAAGCCCATCTCTCCTTATCTTCCTTAATTATCTTTATTGACGTATGAACTGTCAGATGCATCAAAATGACCGGCGGTACCGGCCGATAATGATTGCCAAATTTACAAATACTGCTATCATTCTACTTCAAATGCCGATTGAAAGTCAATGCAATTCAATTGTACTTTTAAGTAACGGTAGCATGCATGTACCGTCCATCAGGCGCCTTTCAGGACCGGAAAAGGATTCCGGAAAAATTAAAGGCCCTGACCATGCAGAGCCCTTAAGCAATTCCTTTATCAGTACTCCATTCCTGCCCTCAGGGCTTCCATCTCCTGGGGTATAAGATAGTGCTTGCTCTTTGACAGCACGCCGTACAGTGCCTTCTCAAAGCTCTCCGGCGTGATGATGCCGGTTTCCTTTATAAGCTTTCCGACAAGATATATGTTTGAGAACGCCTTATTGCCCGCATCGCTGGCCATAAGGGTGGCGGGAAGCTCAAAATGCCGTATATCGTTCCTCACGGGCTTTTGCTGAACCAGCGAGCTGTCGGTAATTAGGACGCCGTCCTTCTTAAGATAGCTTTCAAACTTCTCCAGGGAAGGATTGTTCATCACGATGAGCGCGGTGCAGCTGTTCAGCACCGGCGAAGCTATGGGCTCGTCGGATACCACCACCATGCAGTTGGCGGTCCCGCCTCGCATCTCGGGGCCATAGGACGGGAAGAATGAAACCTCCCTTCCATCCAGCATCCCTGCATATGCGATAAGCCTTCCGGCAGACAGGATGCCCTGGCCGCCGAAGCCAGCTATAATCACTTCATGAAGAAACATGGCTACACCTCCAGATCCTCTCCCGCAAACACGCCAAGGGGATAGTATTCAATCATCTCGTTCTTTACGCGGTCAAGGGCCTCCAGCGGGTTCATGCCCCAGTTGGTGGGACAGGTGGACAGGATCTCGACCAGCGAAAAGCCCTTCCCCGCCATCTGGACCTTGAAGGCCTTTCTGACGGCTTCCTTCGCCTTTTTAATGTGCTTTATGTCGTGGAGCGACACGCGCTCTATATATGCCGGACCCTTGAGAGTGGAAAGCATCTCGCAGACCCTGATCGGGTTTCCGTGCAGCTTGGGATCCCTTCCGTAAGGGGTGGTGGTTGTCACCTGGTTGAGCAGCGTGGTGGGAGCCATCTGCCCCGAGGTCATGCCGTAGATGGTATTGTTGATGAATATGACGGTGATGTTCTCCCCCCTTGCCGCGGCATGTACGATTTCCGCAGTGCCGATGGCGGCAAGGTCACCGTCACCCTGGTATGTGAACACGATGCTGTCGGGCAGGCTCCTTTTTACACCCGTCGCCACGGCGGGTGCACGCCCGTGGGGCGCCTGTATCATGTCACAATTGAAATAGAAATAGTTGTTGTAGGAGCATCCCACCGAGGATATTCCCACAGTCCTTCCCTCTATGCCCAGTTCGTCCAGCGCCTCGGCAACCAGCCTGTGGGCTATGCCGTGGGTGCAGCCGGGGCAATAGTGCATGGGTATATCTACTAACGCATGAGGCCTGTCAAAAACAACAGCCATTTGCAACATCTCCTTTCAGCGATAATCTCTATCCGGCCATGATCTCCTTAATTTTGGCCATTACATCGTCAACCCTCGGGATCATGCCGCCCATCCTTCCAGTGAAGTAAACCGGCTTTCTGCCGTTTACGGCCAGCATGACATCCTCGAGCATCTGCCCCGAGCTCATCTCGACGGTAAGGAAAGCTTTCGCCCTATCCATTACCTGCTCAAAGGCCTTTACAGGGAACGGCCAAAGGGTGATGGGCCTTAAAAGCCCTACCTTTATGCCTTCCTCCCTTGCCACCTGGACCACGTTCTTGGCGATACGGGCCACCGAGCCATAGGCAACGATGATTATTTCTGCATCGTCGCATTTGTATATCTCATAGCGCTGTTCCTTCTCGCATATGGTTTTGTACTTGTTCTGAAGATTTATGTTCCACTGCTCCAGCACGGCAGGATCAAGATGGATGGACGTGATGGTGTTGTGCTCCCGCTTCATGCCATGGCCGCAGGCGCACCAGGACTTGTCCGTCTCAACGATGGGCTCTTCATCCCGGAAGTTTACAACCTCCATCATCTGGCCCAAAACGCCGTCGCCCAGGATCATGGCCACCATCCGGTACTGGTCCGCCAGGTTAAATGCATCCACCGTAAGCTCATAGAGTTCCTGGACGCTGGAAGGCGCAAGTACAATCATGTGGTAATCGCCATGACCGCCGCCCTTGGTGGCCTGGAAATAGTCGCTCTGTGACGGCTGGATTCCGCCCAGCCCGGGCCCACCGCGCATTATGTTTACAACAACAGCGGGAAGCTGAGATCCCGAGGCATAGGATATACCTTCCTGCTTAAGGCTTATACCGGGGCTCGATGACGAGGTCATGACCCTCTTTCCTGCCGACGCGGCGCCATACACCATATTAATGGCCGCTACCTCGCTCTCGGCCTGGAGGAACACCCCCCCGACCTTCGGCATCTTCTTTGCCATATAGTGCGCGATCTCGGTCTGGGGCGTAATGGGATAACCGAAATAGTGGCGGCATCCAGCACGGATCGCGGCTTCCGCAATAACCTCATTGCCTTTCATAAGAAGTCTTTCTCCCATTTCGGCTACCTCCTCACTTCTCAACCGTGATCACGCAATCGGGACAAATTGTTGCGCAGAAAGCGCAGCCGATACACTTGTCCATTTCCACGACCTCGGCCGGGAAATATCCTTTTGCGTTGATCCTCTCCCTGTTTTCCCTGATTATTTTCTTAGGACACACATGGATGCACAGGCCGCAGCCCTTGCACCTGTCTTCCCTGAATGTGACTCTGGCCATATGTAACTCCTTCTTGTTCAATGTTCTCTTAGATAACTTTTTATATTATAGCATTATTTGATCGGATTTGAACAGTTAAGGCAGTTTTTTTGATTTTTATACAGTGAATATTCAAAAGAGCCGGCCTCCGTGCCGGCTCATACTCATGGAAAGATCTTTTCATTTGCTGCATCTCTCAGCTGATAGGCAGAAGGATCGTATGGCTGCTCAACGCCTATGCTGTTACACCTTATTGCATACAACAGTTCCTCCATTTTATCCCTGTCAAGGGCAAGGTATTTATCGCAATCGGCGATTTTATCCTCGACTTTTTTGATTTGATTATTTATTTCAGCAATAGAGGAATTTAATCTCTCCTGCTCCATTTCGTACTGCTTTATTTCGTTTTCCTTTTTTTCCATTGCCTGCTTTAATGCTGACTCTGCGGAGGCGACGTTCTTACGGTAAGTGAATATGCCTCTCAATCCTGGAAATGCCAGCCCCCAGCCGAAGAACAGGCAAAGAAAGATGAGAAACAGTCCAAGCAGAATCAAAAAGAAGCCATACCTGCTGTAAATTATATCGAAAATAAACAGGACGCCAACTCCCAATAAGGCAAGGCCAATTATAGACTGCAGGATACGAAGCAAAATCTCACGCTTTCTTTTTGCGAGATCCTTCCGGGCATTTTCAATAGATTTATCATCTTGAGATAAAATAGCCCCGAACTTTTCGGACAGCGTTTTCTGTCTGTCTTCTGCCTGGCGTATTTGCCCAATGTATTTATCGATCCTGACCCCCAGATTGGTTTTTAATTTATTGATTCTGATTACTTCATTCCCCACGTCATTGCCGGCTACGATTTTCATATAGTCCACATACCTGGCCTTAAGGGGTTCAAACACTTCCGGTTTCGACAATTGCCTGACGTATGAGAACCATGTGTTCAACTGGTCTATAGCACTGTCATCCACTATTTCCGTCAAGTTTCTCGTTCTGCACTGTATAAGCCCCCACCAGCCCCGGTAGTCCTCGGGATATTCTCTTGTAATGCGCTTGAATACATCTTCGGCCGCTGGATAATTATTTAGTTTAAGATATGTATCGCTGTTCTGGACCAGCCTCTCGAGGGATGAGGTAATAACATCCGGGACAACCTTTTCGGGTGTTTTGGCAGCCTTGGCGTCTAAAACCTTCTTTATCCCGCGCACCAGGTCCTGCATAAACCCGATCTTGCTCATGTCCTGCGCCTGGAGCATAGCCAGCTC
>JAAXZX010000068.1 GCA_012719645.1 Clostridiaceae bacterium | reverse complement strand
TTGGATGCCGTGCCCGGAGAAGCTTCCGCTGCTCCGAAAAACGCGGTGAAGACTGTCCCCGCTGGGAGTGTCAATACCAGCGCCAGCCCTGCAAAAGAAGTAACCGTGGATGAAGAATCCAGGAACGAGTGGCAGGTCAGCGAAAGCTTTCTCAGGAAGGCTGTCGAAAAGGCCAATGAGAGCATGGTTTTCAGGAACCGTTACCTGGAATTCAGGATCCATGAAAAAACAAATGAGATAATGGTAAGGATCATAGACAGCGAAACAAAAGAAGTGGTAAGAGAAATACCTTCTGAGAAAATGCTGGATATGTTTGCCAGCATGCTGGAATTAGCCGGACTGCTTGTGGACGAAAGAAGGTGAGCTGTTTATGAACAATATATCAGGGTTTTCTTCCACCACCAGGATTACCGGCCTGATGGGTTTGGACACCGATTCCCTTGTGCAGCAGCTTATGCAGGCCGAAAGAATACCCCTGGACAGCCTGTACCAAAAACGCACGCTGGTGGAATGGAAGCGTGACGCTTACCGGGAGGTTATCAACAGGCTAAGGGGTCTTAAGAGCACGTTTTTTGACATTGTCAACCGCTCATCCTATATCCTCTCCGCCAGCGCGATCAAGGTGCTGTCTGCCAGGACAGGCAGCAACACTTATCTTGAGGTATCTGCAAATGCCGACGCCCAGATCGGGACGCACCAGGTCAAGGTGATCCAGCTTGCAACCGGGGATACGGCAATCAGCAGAGACCCTGTGAGCAGGAGCATAACCGGTAAGGTTTCCGAGAATCTGAACCTCGCCGGGAAGAGCATACTGGTGAACCTTGACGGGGTATCCAGGGAAATCGCCCTGGAAGACTACAGCCTTAATGAAAACAGCGAGAACTATATCGTAACCCGGCTCCAGGATTCGCTTGACAAAGCCTTTGGGGAAGGCAAGCTCGTTGTGGGGTTTGACTCTGGCCTGCTTACCATCGGAACCACCGGAGGAGCAACCAGGGTTACGGTGGACAAACCTGCTTCGGGCGCCCAAAGCGGTCTGGAAGCCCTTGGGCTTTCCGCCGGGGATTCAAACAGGATAAAACTCGGTGATACCCTGGAAAACCTGCAGGACAAGCTGAACCTCCCGCTGGAGTTCAACGAAAACGGCGAGGTGCAGTTCAGCATTAACGGGAAGCTCATCACCGCGAAGAAGACCGAAACCCTTTCCAAGGTCCTGGACCGTATCAATAACACCACGGAAGCCAATGTGACCATTAAATACGACGAACTGAGCGATAAGCTGACCCTTGCCTCAAAGGTGCTGGGCCAGGGTGACAATCTCATAGTTGAGGATATCGGCGGCAATTTCCTGGCTGCGTTCGGCCTTTCCGATGACCGGGCTGACCGTACCGAGGGGCAGGATGCCAGGATCATCATCAACGGGACCCAGGAAGTGGTCCGCAGCACCAACCAGTTCACCATAAACGGCGTGTCCTACAACCTGAAGGCAGCCCATCCCGAGGACTCCGACGGGGAACAGGTTACATTGGAACTGGATGTGGACAAGGCATATGAGAACATCAAATCCTTCATAGACAAGTACAACGAACTTATAGATTACCTGAACGGGAAGCTTAACGAAAAATACGACAGAGACTACCCGCCTCTGACTGATGCCCAGAAGAAGGAGATGAAGGACTCCGACATAGAGAACTGGGAAAAGGTGGCCAAGACCGGTCTCCTGAGGAACGATGACATCATCTACAAGATGGTAACGGCAATGCGCACAGCCATGTACGAGCCTGTCGAGGGGTCGAGCCTTACGATGAAAGACATAGGCATCGGGACAACCAGCTACCTTGACGGCGGAAGGCTTACCATTGATGAGGCAAAACTCAGGGAAGCCCTGAGGAATAATCCCGATGAGGTGGCAAAGCTGCTGAACGGCGTTGATCCCGATAACAAGACATATTCAAGGACTGCCACAGCGGAACAGAGGAAGTCCAGGTATTCAAAATCGGGCATTTTCCAGAGGATATCCGATATCCTGGAGGATAACATTTCCATATACAGGGATTCCAATGGAAATAAGGGTACGCTCCTTGAGAAGGCAGGAATAGAAGGAGACATAACCTTCAACGATAATCTCTTGAATGACGAACTGAAGAATTATGACAAACGGATAAGCGCCCTGACCGAAAAGCTTATTGCGAAGGAAGAGTATTACTACCGCCAGTTCACGGCGCTTGAACGATACCTTGCCCAGATGAATGCCCAGAGCGCATGGCTGATGACGCAGTTCGGACAGAACAGGTGACGGGGGACAGCGTGCAGCGGATATTTTTAAAGAGGGAGGCATAATATGATTGCCCAAAACGCCTACAACCAGTACAGGGAAAAAAGCATCCAGACGGCCAGACCGGAAGAACTCACCCTGATGCTTTACAACGGCCTGGTCAAGTTCATCATGCGGGCGATCGACGCCGTTCAGAAGAACAAGACCGAGGATGCGCACAACAATATAATCCGTGCCCAGGATATAATACAGGAGTTCATGCGTACCCTGGACAAGAGGTACCCGATCGCGGTCAGCCTTGAACTGCTCTACGACTACATGTACAGGAGGCTGGTCGAAGCCAATCTGCGTAAAGATGTTTCCATATTGACCGAAGTACTCGACATGGCGAAACAACTGAGGGATGTATGGGAACAGGCCATGAAGCTTGCAAGGCACCCGGTAAAGAAGATTGAGCTGGTTGATCAGGCAGAATAGGAGCTTTTTGCATGGAACCACAGGAATACCTGTCGAATCTCAACGATATCCTGGTTAAAAAGCAGGCCCTGCTGAGGGAAATCCTTGATTTTACCCGCCTGCAGAAGGAGGCTTTGTCAAAAGACGACTTTGATAAGCTGGAGATCCTGATCGCCAAGAAACAGGCGAGGATGGATGCGGCGGACAAACTGGATCGGCAGTTCATCAAACTTGTAGAAGGCCTGAAAGAGAAAATGGGCATAAAATCACTTGATGAACTGCCTTTCGGAAGGATTCCAGGCACAGCCGAACTGAAAGGAAACACCGCCGGTGTGCTTGACCTGCTGCGGGAAATCAAGACGGTGGACGATGAGAATATCGCCTGCATGAAAAAGAAAACGGCGGTTGTGAAGGACAGGATAAAACAGTCGAGCAGCTTCAGAAAGGTCAGCGCCGCCTACTCGCAGCCAGGACAGGGACTGGCGAACCCCTATTTTGATGAAAAAAAGTAGTGGAGTGAAATATGGCGCAATACGAATGTCAGCGATGCCATCGCGCGTTCCAGAGGATAGGGCTCGAGAATGTTTGTCCTGTCTGCGCGCCCCTCGATGAGGCGGATTTCAGGAAGATCAAGGAATTTCTCACGATGTATCCGGGCGCCAGTTCCAACGAGGTTATGCGGCATACGGGGGTGTCGCTCAGACAGATCAAGCGTTACCTGAAGGAGGAGCGCCTTGAGATAGTCGGCGACAACAAAGGATTCCT
>JAAXZX010000067.1 GCA_012719645.1 Clostridiaceae bacterium | reverse complement strand
TTTCTTCATCACAATATCAATCGGATTTTTACTGTCGAAGTCATAAGCCAATAACTGCTAAGCAAGCGCCTTTTCAAGGCGTTCGATTCCTATCCTGATACGCCTGAGGCTCTCGTCCTTACCCAGTATGTCAGCTATCTCGATAGCCCCGCCCGGCGTAACCTGCCATCCTGAGAGTGCGGTCCTGACAGGCCACAGCATTTGTCCGTTCTTGATCCCCATGGATTCCACCAGGGACAGCAGCGAGCTGTGAATGGTTTCCTCGTTCCACGGCTCAAGGTTTTCAAGGACGGGCAGCGCTGCTTTCAGGCTTTCCAGCGAGTTTTCAAGATTGGTCTTCATCTTTTTATGCTCGTATATGCCAAGGTCGTAATCCTCCAGTTCATTGAAGAAACCTACCTTGGACGGGATTTCGGTAAGCACTTCGGTCCTGATATGAAGCAGCCTGCTTACCTTGAAAAGGTCTATGTCTTTGTTGGTTATGGCCTCTTTCAGGTAGGGCAGGGCAAGGCTGTAGAACTTCTCGGGGGTCATTGTCCTGATATACTCAGCGTTGAACCAGCGAAGCTTTTCAATGTCAAAACATGATGGCGATTTGCTGATACGCCTTATGTCGAAAGCCTGTTCAAGCTCTGCCAGGGAGAATATCTCCCGGGTCCCTTCCGGGGACCATCCCAAAAGGGCGATGTAGTTGACTATGGCTTCAGCAATGAACCCCATTTCGAGCAGATCCTCAAAGGACGCGTCACCTTTGCGCTTGGAGATCTTGCTTCCATCGGGCTTGACAATCAGCGGCAGATGGATGTAGACAGGCTTTTCCCAGCCGAAGGCATCGTAAAGAAGGTTGTATTTCGGTGTTGAGGTAAGGTATTCGCTGCCCCGGACGACATGGGTAATCTCCATGAGATGGTCGTCGATTACATTGGCGAAGTTGTAGGTAGGGAGCCCATCCGACTTGATCAGGATCTGGTCCTCCAGCATGTTGTTCTCAATGGTAATGGAACCATAGACCATATCCTCGAAGGTGGTGGAACCTTCCCGGGGCATCTTCTGCCTGATGACCCAGGGCTCGCCACTGGCCAGTTTTTCTTCAACCTCTTCACTGGAAAGCCTGAGACAGTGGCGGTCGTACATAAAGGTTTCGCCCCTGGACTCGGCTTCCTTCCTCATGCTTTCAAGCCTTTCCTTTGAGCAGAAGCAATAGTAGGCATGGCCCTTTTCTACCAGTTCCTTCGCAAAGGGGAGATAGGTATCCCTCCTCTGGCTTTGTATATATGGCCCGTAAGGGCCGCCGATGTCGGGACCCTCATCGTACTTCAGGCCGCAGACCTTAAGCATGTTGTATATAACGTCAACCGCGTCTTCAACCTGTCTTTCCTGGTCTGTATCCTCTATCCTCAGTATGAATTTGCCGTTCATCGAGCGCGCGACAAGATATTCGTACAGGGCAGTCCTCAGATTCCCTATGTGGACATACCCTGTCGGGCTGGGCGCATAACGTGTCCTCACTTGTCTTCCCATGTTTTATCCCTCCGGATGTATGCTGTTTCTTCGATAAAGCCAGATATCTCAGTGAAGGCCTGTTATTCAGGCTTCTGAAACATACTCATTTTATCAGAAGTGTTTTTCTCTTTCAAATATTTATACCTGTTTCATGAAATAACACGGCAAAGGTTTTTGTGCCGGTTAAAGACAGCAGATGATCCGAAATATCCCTCTTTCGCCCCTACAGAAGGCAGGCGGCAACCTGGGCCGCAATGACTGATGGAATGGAGGATGGCGATGCTGAAATGGTTGTATATGCGGGAGAAGCCAGGGCCGATTCTCTCACATTCTGCAGGCAGTTCGCGGCGACAATTACTGAAGCCGTAAACATTGCCTGTTCTCTTTCAAAGGCCGGAAAGCATTTTCCGAGTTTCAAAAGGCTCATGGTATCCATGGCGTCACGTACGGCCTGATCAGCGTCTTGACCGGACAGTGCCAGAAAGCCCATGGTACCGTAGAACAGGGCAGGGGACCTGAACTTCATTTTCTCCAGCGTAGGACAGATCTCGGCGCAGCGCACTGAAGCCTCTTCCAGTGTGCCAGTATCACAGGCCAGGACCTGGTAAAGGAAGTGCAGACCCCTGTTCTGGTTCGCGCTCCTGGTATCAAGATGCCGGGAAACCCTTGTCACATGGCTTATTATCCCTTTCCCGCGAAGATCGGAGTATGCCATGAACACGGCGGGTGCAAAAAGCTCCTTCCTGCTTCGGAACGTATGCCACCTTTTCATGCTTTTATACACCGAACGTGCCCGGCTTGCCAGCAACCGCTCCGAGCCTTCGCCTGATACGGCAAAAAGGGCCATGGCAGCGGGTACAAGGCTGGATGAAGGCCAGAAACCTGCGGTTTTAAGCGCTTTCTGGCAGGAGTATAGACGGTTGAAAGCATTGTAAAAGGATTTTTCATGCATCATGGCAAAGGCGGCTGCCGGGACCATGCAGGACCGGAACGGGGAATACCGTTGGGTGTGCTGCTTTATGTAGTCAAGACCTTTCCGGAATTCCTCCGGATTGATCCGTATACCTTTCAGGGAAAGTATGAGGGAAGACAGCCGCAAAGCTTTCAAAGAAGCCCTGAAACGCAGATGCTTCCTGAGGTCATGGTAATTGTCGATAAACAGGCAGATGGCCTGGCTCCTGCGGATGTCCATACGGTTACCTCCTGCTGATAACATGCTGGGAATATTATACATCGCCCTTTTATATTTCTCATTGTTTCCCGGCGCATTCGAAAAGGCTTCCTTTTTTAAGCCGCGTCTGGTAAAATCCAATCAGGCTGTACCCTTTGGCGGGGTTTTTGTCGGGTTTTCGTCATTTACCGGGTATTTTGCGAATATGAACCAAACCGGATGTATTGCGTC